>CAXTDP010000132.1:0-10404 GCA_964242295.1 uncultured Acetobacteraceae bacterium
GGCTGTAGAGCGGCCCCATGGCGGCGTAGTACTCTGCCATCTGCTCCGCCGTTTCGAACGTGCCGGACCATAGGAGCTCGCAGGCGCGCTGCTGCCCGGCCGTGCCGTGGTCGCGGACGAACTGCTCCGCCCGCGGCATGAACCCGGCATGGGCCGCCGTGACGATCAGGATCAGCTTGCTGATGGCACCGGGATGGCGGGCCGCGTGGGCCATCGCCACCATTCCGCCATAGCTGGTCCCGATGCTGACCACTGGGCCCAGCCCGAGATGACGGCGCAATGCTTCCATGTCCTCGACGTTTTCGTCGAGCGTGTAGCGCGCGGCATCGCCGCGCCCGGACCGGCCCTGCCCGCGGTGGTCGAAGTAGATGAGTTGCATCGCGTCGGCGAGCGGCGACATGGCGGGCTTGAAGCCGGTATGGTCGCCGCCCGGGCCGCCGTGGATCACCATGGCCGCCGGGTGCTCCCGCATTGTGGGGCCGTCCGGCATCAGGCCGGCGCCCTCGATATCGAAGTAGAGCGTCGTGTCTCGGACATGGGCAAGCATCGGGCCTCCTGGCAGGACTGGACAACGGGCGGGCTGCCCGTTGTCCAAGCCATCAGGGAAGCCGCACGCTGACGGGAAGGCAAGTGCGGCGCTGATCGGCCGCGACATGGGGCCGCCATGCCCAGCCGCGCCTGCCCTTGCCGGCGTGCGACTTTCCCGCACCGGAGGCGACGCGGCGGAGCATCCGCGCACCCGGCCTGGACCAGGAGCCTTGGCCCCCGCAACGCCAGGCGGAGGCACACGCCGGGGCGCAACCATGCCCCGGCTTAATCCATTGCGCCGCTGCGGCGTGCGCTTACAACGCCGCTTCCACCACCCGCTTGGCCTCGGCAAGCGCGGCCAGCAGGCGGTTCACGCCGCGCATCAGCTCCACTCCGGCCACCCGCCGCATATGGTCGTCCTTGTAGCCCGGCAGCTCCGCGGCGACTGCGATGGTGGGCAGCGGCGGCACGGTGTAGGCGGGGTCATGCCGGAAGCGCGGCTCGCGCGTCGTGTTGACCGGCACCAGGATGCGCGACAACCGCAGCAGGGCCTCGTTGCGGCGGGCAGGGTCGGCTCCTTCAAGTACCGGGAGGGCCGTCCTCAACGCCTCGACGGCAGCCGTGCAGGCGGACAGGTCGGCGTGCCCGTCCGAGGCGGATTGGTAGAGGGCGATGGTGGCCAGGAACTCGTCGCAGGTCGCGGCCCAGTCGTAGGGCAGCACCTCCACATTGGCGAAGCGCAGCGCGGCCAGGAGGTAGATACGCATGTCCGTCAGCAGGATCGCGGGGTCGGCGATCTCCAGGGTGTCGTTCTCGGTGTGCCAGGCGATGTTCGCGCCGCAGCCGGACACGTCGTAGTAGCCTTTTTCCTGCCGCAGCGCGTCCGGCATGGTGGAGCTGAGCATGAACAGGCTCGGCAGCCCGATGTTGTTGAAGCTATAGTCGCCGGCCTGCGGCGGGCGGTGGATGGCGATGTCGGCGCCGGGCACCACGTCGCGGATTGCCGCGGTGGCGATGCCGGCACTCTCGGTGAAGGCGCGGGTGTCGTGGTAGCTGGTGGCCCAGCGGCAGCCGGGGCTGTCGCAGTTGATCTGCGCGACGCAGTTGCGGTCCAGGTCCAACGCGAAGCGGTCGGCAAACCAGGTTGACCCGGCATACCGCCCCGTCGAGTGCCCCGGCCACCACGCCAGCTTCACCGAGCGGCGCAGCCCCGCCCGCCCCTGCCACAGCACCCGCGCGAGTTCCAGCAGGGTGGCGTCCCCGGTCGCGTTGTCGCCCACGCCCACCTCCCAACTGTCGTAATGGCCGTGGACCAGGACGAACCGCTCCGGCTCCTGCGTGCCGGGGATGGTGGCGACGGGGATGGCCTGGGCGAACCAGCCCTCCGTCAGGTCGGTGCGCACGGTGGCCTCGCCGCCGGATGTGGCCAGCGCCATCAGGCGTTGGCCATCCGGGTTGTTCACGGCGACGACGGGGATGCTGGGCTTGCGCGGCAGGTCGGCCAGGTCGGGGCTGCCCCAGATGGTGGTACACGTGCCCCAGTGGATGTCCACACCGGGGTTCGCGGCGATCAGGCCGATGCCGCCCCACTCCTCGATCAGGCTGGTCAGCGCCGGGTTGCCGAAGCCCGGCATGACGACGATGTTGCCGGCGACCAGGCGCCGCACCTCCTCGACCGAGCCGATGCTGCCGCCGAACAGGGTGGCGACGTCGCGGTTGTAGCTGCGCAGCGCCTTGGGGTTGGCGTCCAGCCGCACGAGCTTGCCGGTGCGGCCGTCGGGCACGGAAAGCGAGGAGGATGGCGGCTTGGCGCGGTAGGTGGCGCCGCCGGCAGATACGGAGGCGGATTGCGGGATGGACAGGTAGATCTCGGGCCGATGCACCTCCACCGGCACCCCGGCGGCTTGCAGCTTCTGCACGATCACCTCTGCGGCCCGGTTCACGTCCTCCGGCTGCCAGCGGTGCATGGTGGCGAAGGTTTCGACCAAGCTCCAGGGGAGGTCGAGGGAGACCTGGTCGAGAAAACGTCCTTCGGCTTCGCTGACTGCCATCGCCAATGCTCCTTTATGCCGACGGAAACGCAGCACCGATGCCCCACCGGCGCAATCCTTCTCCCTCTCCCTCCGGGAGAGGGTCGGGGTGAGGGGATGAGCAAAGACCATGCTATCCAGAACCGGACCTGGGTTCCTTGGCTCGGGCATTGCCCGGCTCCGCAGCCAAGACCCCCTCACCCCGGCCCTCTCCCGGAGGGAAAGGGAGAAGGAAGGGGCGGCTTGCTGGTGCAGTCCTGGGCGTGTTGAATGAGTGCAGTGCACAATCAGGGGACCACCCGAATGAAGCAGTTGCTTGCCGTGCTCGGCCTGTCCGCCTGCGCCGCATGCCCGGCCTTCGCGCAGCCAGCAGGCGACGCGGTGCGGCCCCTGGTCATCCTGACGGAGCCGCAGGCGGCCTCCCCCCAGGTGTATCAGGCCGCCGAGATGGTGGCGGACGGCTGGCGGTCCCTCGGTTTGCAGGTGCAGGTGCGGCCGCTGCCGGGCCAGCAGTTCAACCAGGTCGTTTGGTATGAGCGCGGGCGCTGGGATGCCACCACCTGGCAGATGGGCGGGCGGCCCGAGCGCAGCGACCCTGACGAACTGACCTATAACCTGTTCGTGTCGGCCAACATCGCCAACGGCTACGACTTCGTCGGCTATAACAACCCCGAATATGACCGGCTGGCCCAGGCGCAGCGGGAAGAGCTGGACCTGCCCAAGCGCCAGGCGCTGATCCGGGAAGCGCAGGAGCTGATCAACCGGGATCAGCCTTATGCCTTCCTGGTGCATCCCAAGAACCTCGTCGCCTTCAACAAGACGGTCTGGGACGAGGGCAGCACCGTGCAGCAGGCCGGCATCGGCATACGCAACTTCTGGACCTGGATCGGCCTGAAGCCGCGCGGGGCGCAGCGGGACGTGGTGCTGAACTCGGTGGCGCCGCCGACCAACCTCAGCCCGTTCAACATCCCCGGCATCCAGGGGTCATGGGCGACGGAGCTGGTGTGGGACCGGCTGATGCGGATCGGGCCGGACGGCCTGCCGCGGCCCTGGGCGGCGGAGTCCGTGACACGTCCCACGCCCACCACCGTCGAGGTCACGCTGCGGCCGGGCATGATGTGGCATGACGGCCAGCCCGTCACCATCGAAGACGCGGTGTTCAGCCTGCAGGCGCCGGGCTTCGGCGACAAGTCGCCGATGTATCGGCCCTTCGTCGCCAATATCGCCAACGTCGAGGCGACGGGTCCGATGAGCCTGCGGATCACCCTCAAGCGCCCGGATGCGGCGTTCCTGGTCAGCTCGTTGTCCAAGCTGAACCTGGCGCCGAAGCACATCTGGGCGCCGATCTTCGACAGCCTGAAGGACAAGCCGGAAACGGCCGAGAGCATCATGGAGCCGCTGCCCATCGGCTCCGGGCCGTTCAAGTTCGTGTCGGTGAAGCTGACCGAGCAGGTGGTGCTGGAGGCCAACCCGAACCATTGGGCCAAGCCCGCCGTCAATCGCTGGATCATGCGGATCACGCCGAATATCGAGTCCACCCTGGGCGCGATGCGGAGCGGGGAGATGAACTTCCTGACAGACTACACCGGCGACCCCGAGCTTCTGGCGGGCCTCGCCAAGGCGTCGCCGGACGTGAAGGTGTCGGACGCGCTGGACATCGGCTTCCGGTTCGTCGGCTACAACAACCGCCGGCCGCCGTTCAACGACGCGGTATTCCGCCGGGCGCTGTCGGCCGCGGTGGACCGGGAAGCGATTGCGGCGGATGCCTGGGGCGGGGCGGCGGTGCCGTCCAACTCCTGGATCTCGCCCGCGCTGGCGTTCTGGGCGGCGCCGGGGATTGACAAGCAGGTGCCCGGCGGCACGGCGGAGGCTGCGAAGGCGATGCTGAAGGAGGCCGGCTACGTCCTGGTCGGCGGGCGGCTGCACTACCCGGCGGGCGTCAAGGAGACCACGGCGGCGTTCCAATAGGGGCAGGCACTTGGCGCGACGCCTGATGGGACGGCTGGGCCACCTGGTGCTGGTGCTGTGGGCGGTGACCACCCTGACTTTCGTGCTGTTCCGGCTGATGCCGGGCGACCCGACGCTCAACTTCCTGTCGCCATCGTTCTCGGAGGAAACCCGGGCGGCGCTGCTGCGGAGCTTCGGGCTGGACCGGTCCATCCCCGAGCAGTACGTGATCTACATGGGCAACCTGCTGCGGGGCGAGTTCGGCATGTCGTTCCTGCAGGGCAAGTCGGTGGCGAGCCTGCTGGCGGATGCGCTGCCGAACACGGTCGTGCTGACGCTCGTGTCGCTGGTCCTGGCCTATGCGGTCGGGATCGTCGGCGGGGCGTTCCTGGCGTTCCGCCGGGGCGGGGCGGTGGAGGCGGCGGCGATCCCCGCGGCGCTGGCCACCCGCTCGGCGCCGGAGTTCTGGCTGGGGATGCTGCTGCTAGCGGCCTTGTCGTTCCAGGCGGGGTGGTTCCCGACCGGCGGCGCACTCAGCCCGGGGCGGGAGATGGGCGGGTTCGGGGCGAGCCTGGCGTCGCCCGATTACTGGTGGCACCTGGCGCTGCCGGCGCTGACGCTGGTGCTGTATCAGCAGGGCCTGCCGCTGCTGCTGATGCGGGCGACGATGCTGGAGGTGCTGAACGACGAGTTCATCACCATGGCACGCATGAAGGGCCTTTCGCGCTGGTCGGTCGTCATGCGCCATGCCGCGCGGAATGCGTTGCTGCCGGTCGTGACGGCCTTCGCGCTCGGTCTCGGCTCCAGCATGGGCGGCAATGTGGTGGTGGAAACCGTGTTCGCCTGGCCCGGCATCGGCCGCCTGCTGGTGCAGGCGGTGCAGAGCGCCGACTACCCGCTCGCCCAGGGCGCCTTCATCGTGATCGCCGCCGTGCTGGTGACAATGAACGCGCTGGCGGACCTGGCTTACTCGCTGCTCGATCCCCGGGTGGGCCGCCATGCGCGGGGTTAGGCGCATCGCCAGCTTTCTAAGGCACGAGCCGTTCGCGGCGGTGGGGGCGGCGATCTACCTCCTGATCGCGCTGATGGCGCTGCTGGCGGACCGCATCGCGCCTTATGATCCCCGGGCTATCCTGAAGACGGGTGCGCGGGTAGCGCGTTACCTGCCGGTGTCGGACGCGCACTGGCTCGGCACCACGTCCAGCGGGCGGGACGTGCTGAGCCAAGTGATCTACGGCGCGCGGGCCGCGCTTGCCGTGGGCCTGACAGCGGCCGTGGTGGTCGTGGCGGTCGGGACGCTGTTGGGGCTACTGGCGGGATACCTTGGCGGCTGGGTGGACCGGGTGGTGCGTTGGCTTGCCGACGTGGTGCTGGGACTGCCGTTCCTGCCCTCCATGCTGGTGCTCGCCGCACTGACCCGGCCGGGCACTGGCGTTGTCATCACCACGGTTGCCGCCCTGCTCTGGCCCAATACGGCGCGGGTGATCCGGGCGCAGGTGCTGAGCCTGCGGGAGCGGGCCTGGGTGGAGGCGGCGCACGTCACCGGCTGTTCAGCGCCACGGATCATGTTCGTGCACATCCTGCCGCAGGTGCTGCCGCTGGCGGCGCTGTACGGCTCGGTCGCCATCGGCTGGGCCATTCTGGCGGAGGCGTCGGCGAGCTTCCTGGGCTTTGGCGACCCGCAGACTGTGAGTTGGGGCGTCATGCTGCAGGACGCCTATGCCAACCAGGCGTTGTCGCGCGGCGCCTGGAACTGGTTCGCCCCGCCGGGGGCGGCCATTATGGCGATGGTGCTGGCGGGGTTCCTGATCTCGCGCGGGTCGGAGAAGCTGCTGTTCCCGAAGCTGGCGGACGCATGAGCCTGCTCTCGGTCCGGGACTTGCGCGTGACGTATGGTGGCGCGGTGCGGGCGGTGGACGGGGTGGACCTGGAGGTGCCGGCCGGGTCCATCACCGGGCTGGTGGGGGAAAGCGGCTGCGGCAAGTCAACGCTGGGTCGGGCGCTGATGGGCGTGCTGCCGGGCGGGGCGCGCATTGCCGGCGGGCAGGTGGTGTTCGAGGGACAGGACCTGCTGACCCAGACGGAGGCCGCGCGGCGTGCGCTGGGCTGGCGGCGGATCGCCTTCGTGCCGCAGGCGGCGATGAATGCGCTGGACCCGGTGCAGCGCCTGGCGGCGCAGATGCGGGAGGTGCTGACCGAGCGTGGCGGCCTGTCCCGTACGGCGGCGGCCGGGCGTGCGGCGGAGCTGTTCGAGGCGGTGGGGATTGATTCCGCGCGCCTGGCCGACTACCCGCACCAGTTCAGCGGCGGCATGCGGCAGCGCGCCTCCATCGCCCTGGCGTTGGCGCTGCACCCCGCCCTGGTGATCGCCGACGAGCCGGTGACGGCGCTGGACGTGATCGTGCAGCGGCAGGTGCTGGACCTGCTGCGCGGGTTGCAGGCGCGGCTGGGCCTGACGGTGCTGCTAGTGACGCACGACATCGCCGTGGTGGCCTATGCCTGCGACCGGGTGGCGGTGATGTATGCCGGGCGCATCGTGGAGGCCGGGCCAGTGGCCGACGTGCTGGAGCGTCCGCTGCATCCGTATACGATGGGCCTGACCCACGCCTTCCCCGACATCACGGGCGACGAGGCGACGCTGGTGCCGATCCGCGGGGCGCCTCCGTCGCTGCTGGCGCCGCCGGATGGGTGCAGGTTTGCGCCGCGTTGCCCGTTCGTGGAAGCGCGGTGCCGGGCGGAGTATCCGCCGTCGCGGGAGCATTCCGGGGAGCATGTGGCGGCGTGCTGGCGGGCGGAGGAGGCTGCGGCGCTGCGCGGGCGAGCGGCCCAGCCTGCGACTTGGCTGGCGGCGTGATGCCGGGACGCCAGGCTGCTGCACGTCGCGCAAGTCTGCTGCCTGCTCCCTCTCCCTCTGGGAGAGGGTTGGGGTGAGGGGGTTTTTGGGCGCGATCCTTGCCGGTGGCAGGACGGTGTTCCAGTGGAACCGGAGGTGCCCCGCTCCGCAGGCAAGACCCCATCACCCCAACCCTCTCCCGGAGGGAGAGGGAGCGGGATGCCGCTCGCTGGCATGTGAAATGTACTTCTGGCTGTTGGGTGACTACTTGGCCGCGTCCTCCGCAACGGCGCAGCGGCGGCAACCGCAGCTATGACGCCGCTGCTGCAAGCCGAGGGTCTGTCCAAGACGTTCGGCTCTCTCGGCGGGCTGCCTGCGGTGGACGGTGTTAGCCTCGCCGTTGCGCCCGGCGAGGCGGTGGGAATTGTCGGGGAAAGCGGCTGCGGCAAGACCACCACGGCGCGGATGCTGCTGCGGCTGGAGGACCCGACCGAAGGACGTATTGTCTTTGACGGGCAGGACATCACCGCCCTGCATGGCCGGGCGCTGCTGCCATTCCGGGCGCGGGCGCAGCTCGTGTTCCAGAACCCATTCGATGCCCTCAACCCCCGGTTCACCATCCGCCGCGCCCTGACCGAGCCGCTGCGGAACTTCGGCGTCCCCGCGGCGGAGCATGCCGGGCGCATCGCCGGGGTGCTGGCCCGCGTGCGCCTCGGCCCTCCCGAGGCCTGGCTGGACCGCCGCCCGCACGAGCTATCCGGCGGGCAGTTGCAGCGGGTGGTGCTGGCGCGCGCCCTGATCCCCGGGCCGCGCCTGATCGTGGCGGACGAGCCGGTTTCCATGCTGGACGTGTCGGTGCGGGCGGAAATCCTGAACCTGCTGCGGGAGGCGCGCGACGCCCTTGCGCTGGCGGCCATCTATATCAGCCACGACCTCGCCCTGATCCGCTACGTGTGCGAGCGCACCACCGTGATGTATCGGGGCCGCGTGGTGGAGGACGGGCCGACCGCGGCGCTGATCGCCGCCCCGGCGCACCCCTACACCGCCGCACTGGTCGCGGCCGTGCCGGTTCCGCGCGTCGTGCAGAACCGGGAGCCGCTGCCCATCCGCGGCAGCCTGTCGGACGCGCCGCCACCGCCGCCGGGCTGCACCTTCCGCAACCGCTGCCCGCATGCCATGCCACGCTGCGGCGTGGAAACGCCAGCCCTGCTCGCCACAGCACCCGGCCGCCGGGCCGCCTGCCACCTGCATGGAGCCATGCCATGACCACCTGCGACCCTGTCACGCTCGAAATCATCCGCGGCGCCATACGCGCCGCGCAGGCGGAGATGGAGGCGCTGCTGGAGCGCACCGCGATCTCCGCCTTCATCCGCGAGAAGAAGGACTTCTACACCGCGCTGTTCGACGCGGAGGGGGTGATGGCGGTCGGCTCCAACGTGCCGATCTTCGGCGACATCACCGGGCCGGTGTTCGAGCACTTCCCCATCGAAACGGTGCAGCCGGGCGACCTTTATTGGTATAACGACTGCTATGGCAGCCGCGGCGCGGTGTCGCACTCCAACGATCAGGTGTTCCTGGCGCCGGTGTTCCATGGGGGGCGGCGATGCGCCTTCGTGATGGGGTGGGCGCACTTCTCGGACATCGGCGGGCTGCGGCCCGGCTCGATCTCGCCGGATGCGACTGACATCTTCCAAGAGGGCATCATCATCCCGCCCACCAAGCTGATCTCGGCGGGGGTGGTGAACACGGCGGCGCTGGAGATCTTCTACCGCAATTCTCGGTATCCCGCGACCTGCCGGGGCGACACCCGGGCGCTGATGGCGAGCGTGGAGCTGGGCGTGCGGCGGATGGCGGAACTGGTGGCGCGGTTCCAGCCCGATGTCCTCGGCGATGCGTTGCGCCAGTTGCTGGCGCGGACCGAGGCGCTGGTGCGGCGGCGGCTGCGGGACACCTTCCCGGTGGGCACGCACCGATTTACGGACTCGATTGATGGCGACGGGCACGGGTCGGGGCCGCTGCACATCCGCTTCGCGCTGACGCGGACCGAGGACGACCGGTTCATCTTCGATGCGTCGGACACGGACGACCAAGCGCCAGGACCGGTCAACTACCTGATGAACAAGGACGTGCCGGGCACCGCCTTTGCGCTCTATTTCCTGGGCGGCGATCCGTCGCAGGTGTGCAATGCAGGCGGCGCGCGGGCCTTCGATGAGGTCATCCTGCGCGAAGGCTCCTTGCTGCGACCCCGCTTCCCGGCGCCGCTGGGGATGCGCGGGATGACGATGATGCGGGTGCTTGCGGCGCTGAACGGCTTGGTAAACGCCGCGGGTACTCCGGCGCCGGCGGCCCACGCGGCCTATGTCATCCTGCTGATGCGCGGCCAGGCCGGGGGGCGGCCGTTCCTGCTGTCGGACGGGATCGGCGTGGGATATGGCGCGCGGCCGGATGAAGACGGGCTGGATGCGGTTTACTTCGTGGCGCAAGAGAACTACCCGGTCGAGTTCCTGGAGCAGGGCTACCCCGTGCGGCTGACGACCTACGGCATTCACCGGGACAGCGGCGGACCCGGCGCATGGCGCGGCGGCTGCGGCATCGTGCGCGAGTATGAGGTGCTGGCGGAGGACACCGTGCTGGCGGTCCGCATGGACGGGGTGACCAACCCGCCTTGGGGCGCCGCGGGCGGAATGGCGGGCGGGCCGCCGCGGGCCGTGGTCAACTCGGGGACGCCCGGGGAGCGCGTGCTGGCGCCGCTGTCGGACGGCAACCGGCTGCAACGCGGCGACATCCTGCGCATCGAGACAGGCGGCGGAGGGGGACGCGGCGATCCGTTCGACCGCGATCCGGATTTGGTGCTGCGGGATGTCGAGGAGGGCTATGTGTCTGCAGAGGCGGCCCGGCGCCGCTATGGTGTTGTGGTGCGGGACGATGCTGTGGACCTGGCCGCGACGGCGGCCGCGCGGGGACGTTCCGTCGTCCTGAACCAGTTGGGACACGCCGATGCCCTCGCCTGATGTGACGCAACGGAACAGCCTGCTCCCTCTCCCTCCGGGAGAGGGCCGGGGTGAG
>CAXTDP010000133.1:0-10380 GCA_964242295.1 uncultured Acetobacteraceae bacterium
CCGGGCTGGTCATCCGGCGGTGGCCGGCGCCTGCCGGGAACCAGGCCATCCGCCGACCGTGGCGTGTTGTCCTGTGCCCGCCCGGGTTTGGTGCGGGACGTTCGGATCGCGGCACCGACTTACCGTCGCCGGTGCGGATACGCAGCCCGACAAACCGACATCACGGTGTCGCGCAGCCAGCGATGTGCCGGGTCGGCGTCCATGCGAGGATGCCACATCGCCGATATCTTGAACTCCGGCGTGGGGAGCGGAAGCTCGAAGCTTTCAAGCCCTGACGCAGCGGCATGGTCAGTCGCCATGGGATTGCCAAGGCACGAACGCGGCACGAGCGCGACCAAATCCGATTGGCGCGCGATCCGCATCGCATCCGGGTATCCAGGCACGACAACCATGATTTTTCGTTTAAGGCCTAGGCTCTGCAAAGCGCCGTCAATCGGCTGGATGACATGGCCGTCGCGTGACGCCACAACATGGTTGCAGGCCGCATATCGTTCGGGCGTCACACCTGTGCCCGCCAGAAGCGGATGTCCGGCCCGGGCCACGCCGACAAGCCTGTCGAAGAACAGGACCTGGGTGCGTATCTCCGGCGCGGACGTTCCAAGCACGCCGATCTCCAGGTCGATCAGTCCTTGCCGAAGCGGATGCGCGTCCTTGTCGAGCTTGGGTGCGAAACGGAGGCGGACGTGCGGCGCCGCCTGGGTCATGGCGGCGGCGACGGGGCCGGAAAGGAGTTCCAGGAACGCTTCGCTGACCCGCATGGTGAATGTCAATTCGAGGGTGGCAACGTCCACGTGAGTGATTTGCGGCCGCAGGACTGCTTGCACGTCGCGGGCAAGCTCATGGACGCGGTCGCGCAGCTCGGCAGCTCGCAGGGTCGGCACAAGCCCGCGCCCGGCCCGGACGAGCAGCGGGTCGCCTGTTGCTGACCGAAGCCGGGTGAGCGTCCGGCTCATGGCGGAGGAGCTTAGCCCGAGGCGGCGGGCCGCCCCCGTCACGCTGCCTTCGGCGAGCAGCACATCCAGCGCGGCGAGAAGGTTCAGGTCCACATCCATGTCGCTCATGACCCGAGCCTATCCCATTGGCGTCTTCAGGACATGGCGCCGGGTGCAACTATACCTTGAGGCAGATGCGTCTGGCGCCCGGCACGGGGTTGCTCATATTCGCGGTCGGACCCGACAACGAAAGAGATTACTTCATGTCCACAGCCGTTTTGAGCGACGCCGCCGGTACGATCCTTCTTGTCGGCGCATCTCGCGGCCTCGGCCACGCCATGGCCGCCGAGTTCTTGAAGAAGGGATGGAACGTCGTCGGCACGGTCCGGGGAGGCGGAAAGCGAACGATGCTGCACGACCTGGCGGATGAATTCAAAGGCCGGGTCGAGATCGAGACCGTGGACATCTGCGAACCGGACCAGGTCGCTGCGTTGCGCGACCGCCTGTCGGGCAGGGTATTCGACATGCTGTTCGTCAACGCCGGGGTGACAAACAACGAGAAGGAAACCATCGCGGATGTGACGACTGAGGAGTTCGTGAGGGTCATGGTCACAAACTCGCTGAGCCCGATGCGCGTCATCGAGAGCCTGGAGCAATATGTCCCCGCCACGGGCCTGATCGGCGTGATGTCTTCCGGGCAAGGCAGCATCGCCAACAACGAGACCGGCCTGCGGGAGGTGTATCGCGGCAGCAAGGCGGCCCTGAACATGTTCATGCGGAGCTTCGCCGCACGCCATTCCGGGACATCGCATGCCATGGTGGTGATGGCGCCCGGCTGGGTCCGCACCGAGATGGGGGGGCCGGATGCACGCTTGAGCATTGAAGAAAGCGTGCCGAACCTGGTGGATGTCCTGCTTTCGAAGCGGGGGAAGCCCGGTTTGGAATACCTCGATTATCTCGGCCGCACCGTGCCCTGGTGAGATGGTGCCCGTGATGAAGCTGATCGGCATCGAGGAGCACTTCCTCACGGCCGAGGTTCGCGAAGCCTGGCATGCGGTCGGCCTGGAAGCGTCGGACCCCAGTGTTGCCTTTCATTCCGGTGCGATCGAGCAGCGCCTCATCGGCCTCGCCGGGGAACGCCTTGCCCTTATGGACGAAAGCGGGCTGGATGTTCAGGTCCTGTCCCTCACCACGCCTGGGCTGCACGATCTCGGGTCGCAAAGCATCGATATCGCCCGGCGCATCAACGACGCCGTGGCGGAGGCGGTCGCGAGGCACCCGGACCGCTTCCAGGCGCTGGCGACGCTGCCGGTGGCGATGCCTGACGAAGCCGCCCTGGAACTCGACCGGTGCGTCAGGACGCTCGGCTTCAAGGGGACGATGCTGTGCGGGAGGGTGGGCACCCGCAACCTGGACCATCCGGATTTTCTGCCCATTTTCCGCGGCGCAGAGTCGTTGGGGGCGCCGATACTGCTTCATCCCCGGTCTCCGGAGATGGCGGTAAGAGACGCCTATTATTCGGGGTTCAGCCCGGCGGTGGATGCCGCCTTCGCCACCTACGGGCTTGGTTGGCATTATGACGCGGGCGTGCAGTTCCTGCGCCTGGTCTTGGCCGGGACGTTCGATCGCCTGCCAGGGCTACAGGTGATCCTGGGCCATTGGGGCGAGCTGGTGTTGTTCTATGCCGAGCGCCTGGCCGCGATGGACCGCGTGGCCGGCCTGGCCCAGCCCATCGCGACATACCTGCGCAGAAATCTTCATGTCACGGCGAGCGGCATGTTCCTTCCGCACTTCCTGGAACGTGCCGCGGCGGTTGTCGGCGCCGACCGCCTGCTGTTCTCCACCGATTTTCCCTACCAATATCGGCCCGGCCGGGACGCGCGACGTTTCCTGGAAGAATGCGGCCTTGATGAAGCGGCAACGGAGGGCTTTGCTCATGGCAACTGGACGCGGCTGACCCGCGGCTGCCTTATGGGGGGGCGGTCGCGGATGACGGCGGCAATGCTCGACGCGGAGACTGCTTAGGACCTTCAAGCAGGCACGTTCCATCCGGCTTGAGGGTCAGCTTCCTGGCTTTGAGATTTGCTGGGTTTGAGACCGGGAAGACGCGGTTCCGCCTACCACCCGGAAGCCGGCATTCGCCCGGCATCCACACCGGGACGGTGCCGGACGACCGGCGCCACCCCTGGGCGTCATCCCCCGTCCGGCGCCAGGCACAGCTCCACGCCGGCTTGCTGCATGAACTCGGCCACCGAGCCGGGCGGCGGCGCGTCGGTGAACAGGACGGCGACCCCGGCCAGCGTGCCGGCCTGCACCATCGCCGGGCGGCCGAACTTGGTGTGGTCGGCGACGAGGAACACCTGGCGGGCGTTGCGCCGGATCGCCTGGGTGATACGCACCTCGCGATAGTCGTAGTCGAGCAGCGTGCCGTCCAGGTCTATGCCGCTGATGCCGATGATGCCGAAATCCACTCGGAACTGGTTGATGAGGTCCAGCGTCGCCTCCCCCACCAGGCCGCCGTCATGGCGGACCAGGCCGCCGGCGATGATGACCTCGCACTCGCCGGAGGGGATCAGCAGGTTGGCGACGTTCAGGTTGTTGGTGACGACGCGCAGGTTGCGGCGGCCGTGAAGCGCGCGGGCGACCTCCTCCGTCGTGGTGCCAATGTTGATGAACAGGGACGCGCCGTCCGGGATGCGGGCGGCAGCGGCACGGGCGATGCGGCGCTTGGCGTCGTGCTGCAGCACCTGGCGCGCGGAGTAGCCGACGTTGCGGCCGCTGGACGGCACCCCGGCGCCGCCGTGGTGGCGGCTGAGGCGCCCATCGGCATACAGGCTGTTCACGTCGCGCCGGATGGTTTGCGGCGTCACGCCGAAGCGGGCGGCGAGCACCTCCACGCTCATGAAGCCGGCATTCGCCACCAGCTCGACGATGGCGTTGCGGCGGCGCAGCACGGCGGTGGAGTCGGTGGGGCGGGCGCTTGCGGTCACGGGCGGCTCGACGATGAAGCTGGCAGAGTGAAGCTGGGGATGGTGGGACCATGCCGGGGAACTGCGGAATGCGCCACGGCTTGCCGGCGTTGCGGCCGGGACCCTGATGTTCGCCGGGGAGGGTGGGCTGTTGTGACGCTGGCGGCGGCCGGCCAAACGGGGCGGCCCGTTAAACGAAGCCCAGCCCCCACCACCATACCGGAAGCGTCAGGAACGACAGGACGATGTGGACGATGAAGCCATTCAGCCCGGCATGGGCGTCCCGCGGCATCCGGTCCGTGGCGCGCAGCGCCATCCCGGCGAGCAGGCTGACGAACAGCATGGCGATGTCGGTCATGGCGCAAGCCTCCGCAGTTCCAGGACCCCTGGGACAGCCGGCAGCGGAATGCATAAACCCGGTTCACGACCGGGAGTGTAACGAGGACCACAGTCGGGCCGATGGAGACGCGGCGGCGGTCCGGCCAACCCCGGACATGCCGGATGCCGTTCCGGTGCCCGTTCGACCATGCTGCTGCGCGGGCGGTATGACGCGGCTTTCCTGTGCCCCGCTCGGCCGACGAAGAGATTAGGCGAAGCTCACGGGCGGCTTGCAATCACGGCATGGCAGGCTCAACAGTCGGGATAGATGTCCGTTATCGTACACACTACCTGCCTGGCCTGTCCGACGCCATGACGGATGGCAGCCCGGCCGTGGACGCAGTGCCGACGCCCGTGCCGGCTGTGTTGCCGATCCAGGTGGCGCCAGGGAGCCGGTCGCGATTTCGTGCCTTGCTGGCCCGCGTCGGCCCTGGGGTGATCACCGGCGCCGCCGACGACGACCCCAGTGGGATCGCGACCTACTCCCAGGTCGGCGCGCAGTTCGGGTATGCGCTGGGCTGGACCATACTGTTCAGCACCCCGTTCATGGTGGCGGTGCAGGAGATCAGCGCCTGGATCGGCCGGGCCACCGGGCGGGGTCTCGGCGCGGCGCTGGCGGACCATGCGCCGCGGGGCGTGGTCGCCATCTTGGTCGGGCTGCTGGTGGTTGCCAACGTCATCAACCTCGGCGCCGACATCGGCGCGATGGCGGGAGCGGCGCAGCTCGTGCTCGGCGGCCCGGTTGCCGTTTTCACCGTGCTGCTGGCGGTGCTGTGCGCCACCTGCGAGATCTGGTTCTCCTACAAGCGTTGCGTCGCGGTGCTGAAGTGGCTGGCCCTGTCGCTGTTTGCCTACGTGCTGCTGCTGGTCGTGGTGCGCGTGCCGCTGCGGGAGGTGCTGTGGGGCGCGTTCGTGCCGCACCTGCAGGGCGGCGGCGTGCTGACGGCCTTGGTCGCCATGCTGGGCACCACGATCAGCCCCTACTTGTTCTTCTGGCAGGCAGCGGAGGAAGCGGAGGATGAGCAGGCCGAGCAGGACGCCCGCCCGCTGCGCGACCATCCGCAGGACGGCCCGGCGCAGATGGCGCGCATACGCACGGACACCGTCACCGGCATGGTGTTCTCCAACCTGGTCGCGCTGGCGATCATGGCCGGCAGCGCCGCCACCCTGCACGCGGGCGGCGTGACCGAGGTTGCCACGGCGGCGGACGCGGCGGCGGCGCTCAAGCCGCTTGCGGGGTCCTTCGCGTCGCTGGTGTTCGCGGCGGGGATCATCGGCACCGGGCTGCTGGCGGTGCCGGTGCTGGCGGGATCGGCGGCCTATGGCGTGGGCGAGGCGCTGCGGTGGACGGTGGGCCTCGACCGGCGGCCCCAGGAAGCGCGGGCGTTCTACGGCGTGATCGCCGCCGCGACGGCGCTGGGTGCCGCGATCACCTTCGCGCCGGTCAGCCCGATGCGGGCGCTGTATTGGAGTGCTGTGATCAACGGCGTCGTCGCGGCGCCGCTGATCGCGGCGATGGTGGTGCTGGGTTCGCGCGCCTCGGTCATGGGCAGCCTGGTGCTGCCCTGGCGGCTGCGGCTGATGGGGTGGGCGACGGCGCTGCTGATGGCGGCGGCAACCGGGGGGATGCTGGTGCTGGGCTGACTGTTGGGGCGGGGACCGCGATGTTGGACGGAACCATGCTTGCAACTGGCGGCTAGCGGATGCTGCCTTTTGCGCGCCCTTGATCCCTAACCTCGCTTAGAAGCTGCTTGATTTCGGCATGGGTCATCGCCGCTGTGCTCCATGCTCCGGTGAGGTTGATGTCCTCGCCAGTCCAGGGTTGGTGATTGTTCCCGTCCATCACGGCCACAAGATCACCTGTCACTGCATCGTCTATGCGGTGATTTGGGCGTTTGCCTTTGCTCAGGCGTGAGACGCCGAGCCGCAGGACCACGGGGCCATGCTCGCGGTTGTAGCGGTTGATCACCGCGTAGGCGTCTGGAATGAAATTGACTCTGTCGTCCAGCGTCGAGATTACGCCGCGTAATGTGGCGTCAGTCGCAAGAGAAGTGTGATGCACCATAATAGACGCCCTTGTTGCGGCCGCACGAAAAATGGCTGCCGATGCTGACAGCTTGGATGGTGGAGCGATCAGGCTGCCAAGTTCAAGGTTTGCTGGGAGGCAGACCCGGCAGCAGCAGTCTCTCGACCGTTGGCGGCCTTGCCTGTCGCCGGTTCAGCCAAACACCAAGTCAAGCCTCACCACGATCTCAGGCGCGAGCACGAGGGCAAGCTCTTCGCCTGTCCGATGCTTGGTCCTTTCACGGTATCCATCAGCAGCCGGCCTCCTGTAGGCGTCCACGAAGCGGCGCTTCAAATCCACGATCCATAACTTGGCGATGCCGGCCCGCGCGTAGAGCGGCAGCTTCACCGTTTTGTCGAAACGAAGGGAGCTGTCCGCCGCCTCGACCAGAAGCAGGATGTCAGCCGGGCCAGGGTGTCCTCCGGTTGCGTAGAAGTCCTCCCGACGCCTCAAGATGGCCACGTCGGGCTGTGGCTCACTCAAATCGTCAATTCGGATCGGGTTCTGGATCGAGACAATGGCTCGGCCTGCACAGGCCAAGACAAATGCCTCATTCATTCTGTTCACAACGGCTGCGTGTTCCGAGCCGATCGGCGCCATGTCAATCAGGTCCCCGTCAATCAGCTCGATCCGGTCGTCCTCGCCGAAGATGCCGGCGTCGGCCATCCGGTGGTAGTCATGCACGGTCAACCTGTGCCGGGCCGGGGCGAGGGCTGCGTCGTCCATGATGCACCTCCAACAATCCGATCCGACCTATACCACTCTCGCGCCCGGGCTGGCACTGGCCGCAACGCCATCCGCGGCCGATGCGCCACCGGCCAAGGGCCAGGACGGGCCGCGGCCATCACGCCTTCGGTACGAAGGGCCGCACGCCGGCACCGCGCTCGACGTTCGGCGGGCTGAATGGGACAGCAGGCAAGCGGCGCGCCGCCGCGGGGGTCAGCCCGGCGCCAGGCAAGGTTCCCGCTGGCGTCGCGCGTTGCCGCGAGTGACATGATACGATCGGGGCCAGCAGCCGCTTGTTGCTGACAGGAGGCGATGTGCTGACCAACCTGTTCGACCGTCTCCCCGCGGCCTCGGCGGATGAGGAGTTCGAGGAGATCTTTCGGCGGGATGGCACGCGGATCGAGCGGATCGTGTCCACCGGCCAGTCCACCCCTGAGGACGCCCCATACGACCAGGACCACGACGAGTGGGTGCTGCTGCTCAGGGGGGCGGCTGGGCTGTGGGTCGAGGGGGCCGGGGAGCACGAGCTTCGCCCCGGGGATCACCTGCTGATCCCCGCCCATCGCCGGCACCGGGTCACCTGGACGGCGAAGGACGCGGCGACCGTGTGGCTCGCCATCCACTTCGACGCGCCATCCGCTTCGACGCCCGCCCGCTTCGACGCATTGGCCAAGGGACCCTGATCCGGCATCCGCGGGGTGATGGTCTTGCCTGCCTGGTGGAGCGACACCGGTTCTTGGAGGGGCCGGATTGCCGCCCGGCAGCAGTCCTCACCGTCGAAGCCGGACACCTGCCCCAGGCCGCTCGGGAAGGTGCCGTTCGGTCCTGCTCAAGTGATCGGGGCGTCCGCGCCGATCAGGCCATCCGGCGACCCTTGGGCCATGTCGCGGCGGCCGACGTGCTGGGTGAACAGGCGGATGCCCTCGCCCAACCGGCCATGAGCCAGCGCATCCAGCACGTCGCGGTAGACGAGGTGGCTGGGGTAGAGCTGGGCGGGCGGCGCGGCGAACCAGCGGAGGTCTCCGGCCCCGGGCGTTTCGTCGCCGTCCAGGACGCGCTTGCCGGGACTGCCATGCAGCTTCGCCTGGTAGCAGAGCGAGACGGAGTGGCCGCGGTCGTCGAAGATTTGCAGGAGGGCGGTAGGGCGGTCGGCGGCGTCCACCTCGCAGCCGAACTCCTCACGGGCGCAGGCGGAGATGCGGTGCGTGATTTCCTCCCGGTGACGGATGATGCTGCCCGGAACGTGCCAGCCGGCGCCGAAGGGATCGTCGCGCCAGGCGAGCAGCACGCCCTTCTGCCGGTCCTGGACCAGGAGGTCCACGTTCACCGTCGCCATCACCTCGGTCATGAACCGGAACAGCGGCCAGGGCAGGTCGGCGCCTCGCCCGCTCAGCTTGGCCAGGATGCCTTCGAGGGTTTGCAGCTCCTCGTCGGTGAGCGCTTGGGGCTTGGGGGTTGTCATCGCGGGATGCTCCATCATTGCCGCAAACCATCTGCCACCCTCGTTCGCCCGGCAACACGGGCTGGATAAAGCTGCGCACCGGGTTGGACATTGCCGTCCCGTCCGGGCTGGCGCCGGTCGCGACGCGATCTGGGCCGGGGAGCCAGGGGTCGGGGAGCTAGGGGCCGGGGGACTAGGGGCTAGGACGCGCCGGGGCCATCATGCCTCCTGCACAACGGGCCGTGCCAGCGGCCTCCGTGCGGCTCCGATCGCGCGGTGCGGCCACCTGCCGCACGAGGAGCGGCCCGAGGAGGTCAATGCGACGCCGCTGAAGGTCCTGGCGGGGTGGACGGGGTAGGAGAAGCATCCGGTGGACGGACCGATGCCCTGGTTGGAGACGGGGCTTCTCCGGGTTCATGGCCTGGCGGCGGGCGCAACAGGCGGCCCGAACGAGACAACCTGCTGCCGAGAACCCCGGCCGTGCCGGGGAACCCCTCCCTGCCCCGGCACATTGTATCCGGCATTGGCAGTCGGGACCGGCGCCTGCGGCCCAACCCGGTCCCGGGATGACGGAGGAAACCCCGGGCCGTGCGCCCAATCCGTCCTTGGCCGCCGTGGCTGCCGTCGCGATGCTCGCGGGATGCGCAGTCCCTGAACCCTCAACATACAGGTAGCCCATGTCTGACCAGCGCAGTTACGTCCCCTATACGGACGGCATCGAGACCCCGGCAGCGGACGAGACGGAGGTGATCGGGAACATCATCCAAGCCATGACGCGTGAAAGCCAGACCGTCGCCGCCCGCGACGGCAAGACCGTCCGGGCGTCCCATGCCAAGAGCACCGGGCTGCTGAAGGGCGAGCTGCGCGTGCTGGACGGCCTGCCGTCCGCGCTGGCGCAGGGGCTGTTCGCACGGCCGGGCATCCACCCGGTCGTGGTGCGCCTGGCGCAAGGGCCGGGCGAGGTGCTGTCGGACAGCGTCAGCACCCATCGCGGCATGTCGGTCAAGGTGTTCGGCGTGGACGGCCCGAAGCTGGGCGGCCATGAAGGCAATGACACCCAGGACTTCGTGCTGGCCACCGGCCCGGCCTTTCCGCAGAGCGGCGCCAGCACCTTCCTGGTGGCGATCAAGGGGCTGGAAAAGGGCACGGCCCTGCCCGAAGCCGCCAAGCAGGCGGTGTCCACTGCCAACCGCGCGGCCAACGCCGTCGTGCAGGCGCTGGGCGGGGACAGCCCGACGCTGGGCTTCTTCGGCCATACCAAGCGCAGCCCGCTGGCCGACGCCTATTTCAGCCAGGCGGCCCTGCGCTGGGGCAGCTACATCGCCAAGGTCGGCGTGTTCCCGGTGTCGCCGGACCTGGTGGCGATGGTGGACCAGACGTTGGATACCGGCGCCGACCATGACGCCTTCCGCACCGCGGTCGTCACCCACATGCGGACGCATGGCGCGGAGTTCGAGCTGCGGGTGCAGCTTTGCACCGACTTGGACAAGATGCCGGTCGAGGACGCCTCCGTTCCCTGGGCGGAGGACGAGAGCCCCTACGTGGCCGTGGCCCGGCTGGTGCTGCCGCCGCAGGATGCCTACAGCCCGGCGCGGCAGGCTTATTTCGACGACGTGCTGTCGTTCCAGCCCGCGCATACCCTGCAAGCGCACCGGCCGCTCGGGTCGCTAATGCGGGCACGGCTGGCCACCTACCAGGCGTTGTCGGCCTATCGGCACGGGCAGAACCACCAAACGCAGATCGAGCCGTCCGGCGTGGATCAGGTGCCGGACTAAGCAGGCTTGCCCGGCCGGTCACGCAGATGGCGCGCGGCCTTGCCCGGCCACCTGCGGGACCGGCCGGGCAAGCCTGCTTAGCTTTTCATCTGTG
>CAXTDP010000134.1:0-7376 GCA_964242295.1 uncultured Acetobacteraceae bacterium
CGGTCCCGATGCCCGTCGCTCCGCCAGTCGCCGCCCCGTCCCAGCCGGCGCCGCTGGACGAGGTGTCGCGTGAGGTCGAGGTGCTGCGCCTGCGCCAGGCCATGCAGCGCGAGGTGCCGAAGCTGGTCAGCCGCACCCCGGCGCAGGACGCCCAATGGCTCGCCCTGGCGCGGGTTGAAACGGCACTCTCCGGCTTCGTGCCCGACCGGCCGCAGCTCCTGGCTGTCGTGGACCGGAACCCGCGCGTGCAGGCCCTGGCGGTCGTGATGGCGGCGCCGGACGTGGACTGGAAGGTGATCGGCGTGGCCCGCGTGTCCACCGGCTCCACCGGGCGGTTCGACCATTATGTGACTCCGCGCGGTGTGTTCCACGTCACCGATGCGATCCTGGGCTTCCGGGCCGAGGGCACGGAAAACGAGAACGGCATACGCGGCTTGGGCGCCAAGGGAATGCGGGTCTGGGATTTCGGCTGGCAGCGCGCCATGAAGGGCTGGACGGAGGCGGTAGGCAAGCCCGACAGCACGCCCATCCGCCTGATGATGCACGCGACCGACCCGGACAAGCTGGAGCAGCGCATCGGCCAGCCGGCCTCCCAGGGCTGCATACGCCTTTCGACCGCGCTGAACCGCTTCCTGGACCTGCACGGGGTATTAGACTCCGAGTACGAGCGGGTGGCCCCGGCCGATGGGCGGTTCCGCGCCCTGCTGCTGCCGGACCGCGTGCCGTCGCCGTTGGCCGGCAACACCCTGGTCATCGTGGACAGCGCCGCCCGGCCCGGTAGCGTGGACAAGCTGGGCGACGTGGTGATGGCTACCACCGGCAAGTAGCAACCCGCCCCCGCGCCGGGGCGTAACATCCGGAGCAACCGGAGCGCGCCCAATGCCGCAGATAAAGCTGTTCCTGGCCGACGTGGACGGCACCCTGGTCACCAAGGAGAAGGTGCTGACGGAGCGCGCGGTCGCCGCCGTGCACCGGATGGAGGAGGCCGGCATTCGCTTCGCCGTCACCTCCGGCCGCCCGCCGCGGGGGATGGCGATGCTGGTGGAGCCGCTGAAGCTGCAGGGCGTGATCGCCGGCTTCAACGGCGGGGCTTACGTGAACCCGGACCAGTCCGTGGTCATGTCCCGCACGCTGGACCCCGGCGCGGCGCGCAAGGCGTATGACGCCATACGCGACCACGGGCTGGATGCCTGGGTTTACACCGCCGAGGACTGGATGATCCGCGACCCGAAGGCGCCGCACGTGGACCGCGAGGCCCACACCGTCCAGTTCGGCCCCAAGGTGGTGGACGACCCGGCAACGGGCCTGGACCGCGCCGTGAAGATCGTCGGTGTCAGCGACGACCTGCCACTGGTGGAAAAGTGCGAGGGCGACGTGCAGCGCGCCCTGGGCAACACGGTGTCCGCCGCCCGGTCACAGCCCTACTACCTCGACGTGACTCACCCGGATGCTAACAAGGGCGCCGTCGTCGCATATCTCGCGGAGCATTACGGCATCAGCCCGCACGAGATCGCCACCATTGGCGACATGCCGAACGACGTGCTGATGTTCAAGCCAAGCGGCATGTCCATTGCGATGGGCCAGTCGTCGCAGGCGGTGCGTGACGCCGCGACCCATGTAACCGACAGCTACGAGGACGAAGGATTCGCCAAGGGGGTGGAGCGGTTCGTGTTGGGCGACCCGGCGTAACCTGTCCCTGACCGTACTGCCCGTTATCCATGCCACGGCGTCAGCCGAGGCGGTTGCGGAGTTCGTGGCGGTGCACTACGCCCTGGACGGGCCGGCGACGTGCTCGTTCGTGAACCGTGGCTTCAGCGACACCTGTGCGCTGCGTGACGCCGGAGGGGCGCGGTTCGTCCTTCGCCTGTCCAGCCCGCGCCCGCGGCCCAGCGGATATGGCAGCGGAGACGGCGTTCATCGCCTACCTCGATGGGGCCGACGTACCCGTGGCCGCTCCCGTACCGGCGCATACCGGCGCGCTATTCACCGCGGCCCCCTACCAGGCGGACCCCGCCCCGCTGTCCTGTTCCACTTGGCCCAGGGCCGCCGCCCAGACCTTGACGCGCCGGAGGACGCCGCGGCGCAGGGCCGCACCCTTGCCCGCCTGCACAATGCCGGACCGGCAGCTTCGCTATTGTCCGCTGCTCCGCCGCCACCGTGCGAACTGCTCGAACAGGGCGGCCCGCTGCAAGGGCGTTAGACCCGCCGTGGCCGAACCAGCGGAAAGAAAGCTCCCGAAGTCCTGCTGCAACGCCTTGTTCCGTATTGCCGCGACCTGCTCGGCAGCGGCTGCGAATCTCGTCCAGCCCGGCACCTCGGCGGCAAGGTTTACTTCTTTCCACTTCGGATGCGCCGGCGGCGTTTGCAGGTGGTCGAACTGTGCGAAAAGCTCCGTCACGAACCGGGTGATCTGGCGATATCGGGCACTGCCAGCCGGCCAGGCATACACCGCCATCACCGCGCCGACTGCAAGCGTGTCCACCGTTTCGCCGTTTGCGACCAGGTTCGGGTAGTCCGCGCTGGCGAGGCTTCCCGGGGCGTAGGTTTGCAGCAACTGCTCCTTGTCCTGGGGCAGGCTGAGGAAGTGGAGTCCCAGACCGTCCGGCAATGTCCTGAACATGTCCACCGGCTTGCCGGCGACGCGCACGACGGCGGCGATCTCGCCGCGTTTCAGGCGTTCAATGGCCACATCCTGCGGCTCGTCGGTGAGGGTCACAGGGATGCCAAGCGCCGCAAACAGGACGCGCGCCGTAAGCGCTGATCCCGACCTGGGCAGGTCCGCGTTGACCGCCTTGCCTTTGAGGTCGTCAAGCGTATGCACCTGGGGTCCGGCGACGATATGGACCTCCTCGTCATAGAGCTTGGCGATATACTGGATCGCCCGGTCTGCCCCCGGCGGCAGAAGGTGCTCGCGCTGCACAAAGGCCAGGGCATCCGCCTGCACGACCGCGACGTCCACCCCGCGCAAGTGCAGGAGATCGTCAACATTCTGCACCGACCCTTGTCCGACGATTGGCACCACCCGCAGGCCGGGCTTGTTCAGGGCGCTGGCAAGGTCGCCGGCGATACGAAGATAGGTGCCTCCTATGGAAGCACCTTCCACGCCGACCACGTTCGACTCGGCTTCGGCCTGGCTAGCCGGCAGGGGCACCCGCTGGACGGCTGAGTAGCGGGTTTGGCCCTGAGCCAAGCTTATCAGGGTGACGCAGAGGACAGCCGCGAGGAGGACGGGCTGGATACGAGTCATCGTGTGCTCCCCGATCAAGGTTTTCTGGTTTGCGTGAGTTGCCGTGCCCGCACCCGCCACGCTTCGGCTTGCGCTGGATCGGGCCTTATCCCTATCGCACCGATGCGGCTCAACTGCTCGGTATCGAAGGTTTGGGCCATCCCTTCGGCGCATGGGGCGCACCCGGCCTCGGCGCCCCGTTGGAAGAAACGGCGGGCGCCCGAGATGTCGCCATTGCCCAAAGCCGCGGCGCCTTGCCGGCGCAGCAGGTCAAGCAACGCCGGGGAGGCCTGGGACGCCACGGCCGCCGTGGGCAGGACGGCTGCGGATGGAGCGGGTGCGGGTGGGACCAGCACGGGCATGAGCGTGGAGGGTGCGGGCGAGGTTAGGGCGGGCACGGGTAAGTCAGGCCCGGACGAGGGCGACACAGGCAAGGCGGGCACGGGCGCGGCGACCGTGGGCAAGGCGGGTGCAGGCAGGACGGGAGCGGGCGGGGCCGGTATAGGCGAGGCAGGCGTGGCTAGGGCGGTCGCGGGCAAGTCAGGCACAGGTGAGGGCAGCGCAGGCAAGGTGGGCGCGGGCGCGGCGACCATGGGCGGGGCCGGTATAGGCGAGGCAGGCGTAGCTAGGGCGGTCGCGGGCAAGTCAGGCACAGGCGACGGCGGCGCAGGCAGGCCCGGTTCAGGCGGAAGTTGCTGTGCGTCTGCGCCGGGTTCCCTGGCTGGCGGCTCGGATGGCTCCGCGGGTCGGCTTTCGATTGGCGGAGGCTGGGGGGCAGCAAGCGTCGGGGCTGCTTGCGGCGTGGCATCCTGTCCTGGCGTGACGTTGACCGAGTCAAGATACCTGGAAAGTTCGTTCACGGCGGCAAGACCGTCATTGCTTGCGTTTGGCAGCACCTTCGCGATCTCGAACAGCGTCCTGGACAGCCCGGCTGGGCTGCGAGCTACGGCATACGCGTGTGCTTCGTCAACCAGTCGCCGGATGGTGTCGTCTGCCTCGTTCGCATGCGCCGAGCTGGCGAGAAGCAGGAGGAAGCCAGCAATGCACCTGTTCACGGCCATCAATTTGTTTTGGTCATGACATAAGCCCAAGCGACATGCCGGGTTTCCACTTCGACACCTCTCGGCACGGCAACGTTTGGTGGACGCCTGTCTCCGCCGCTTGCCGGCTGCTGACTACCCGGCCAACTGCCTGCCGCTCGCATTCCTTCCTGCAGGACTGTGCTGCCAGTTTCTTGCCCCGCTGATCCATCGGATGCCTCCCAGCCCGAAGCTTATCTAAGACTATTCACTAATTTGATAGCACATCGAAGAGGGAATGCGAGCCGTTTTGGAGTTACTGTAAGGAGATGGTGAAGCGGTGCCAATGGCTTACGGCTGATGGAACGTCACGTTGCGGCTGCGCCAGCGACCACCTTGCGCCAATTCCATGGCGCAGCGTCGCGTGCGGCGCCGTGCTGGTGGGCGCTCAGGCGGCGGAGTTGGACGTGATCGAGTATGCGGCTGTGAACGGACAGGAGGCGCTGGGGCCTAGCGGACTGGCCTGAACCGCTGCATCTGTCGCGCTCATCGTCGCGTCGGCTGTTGCGGCGCCCCGGGCCGGAGCGGCGAACACCATCCCACAAGGCTTACGTGCGTTCGGGACACGTCGAAGCGGCTGCATCGGGCTGGCCGAGACCGGGCTGCGGCGGGTCTGTATCGCCGCTGGGATCAGCGTCTCGCGGGTAAGACGTACCGGTCGAATGGACGGACACGGGTCAAGACATGCATCAAGCACTTCGCCGTACTGGTCCAGGGCGGCTGGATGCGTTGGCAGCATCAACCTATGGCCAGGACGGCAGCCGGCTTGCGCCGGCCCACGCCAGGCCGCACATCGGGCGGCATGGTGGCCGCGATCCGCACCCTGTCCAAACGCAAGGCCCCGCCGTCGCCGCTGCCAAGGCTGTCGCGCTCGACCGTCTGCGCCCTGCGTTGGCGGACGCCGCACGGGGTCTGAGCGGGCAGTTCCTGCGGTATGGCTCGGCGGCGCAGGGCAGGCTGCGCCATGACAGCGACATAGACCTGCTGCTGGACTTTCCTAACGACGCTGCGACAACCGCCGCCTGGGACGCCGCTGAACGCGAATGCACCGGCTTGGGGCTGGGATGCGACGCGCATCCACTGGCCTGATGTAGCGCCGCGTTCCTGTATCATGTCCTGCCCGGTGCGATGCCGCTAGGATGAGTGATGCGCGCTGGTTCGAGGTGGATGGCGTCCAGGCCCCAGAACACCTCGCCCGCAATCATCAGGCTGGGCACGCCGAACACCCCAGCGGCCACGGTCTCCGCCGTCCAGGCGCGCAGGCGCTCCTTGGCGGGATGATCGGTGCTGCCCGGCAATGCGGCGGGGTCGCCGCCATGTGCCCAGATGTGCTCGAAGGCGGCGCGGACTGCCGCCGGGCCGGGACCGTTGGCGGGCGCCAAACCGCGCATTGCCTCTAGGCTGCGGAACGGATACGCCGGCGGGAAGTGGAATGGCGCCCCGGCTTGGTCCGCCAGAAACTGGCACAGGCGGTGGGTATAAAGGCGCTTCGGCGGCACCTATCCTTTCGCCGACACCCCGACCTGACATGCGGCTTTACCTCGCCAGCTTCCGCGCCAGGTCCACCAGGCTGACCTTCTCGCTGCCTGCCGCCGCCAGTGCCTCGGCCGTCAGCAGCGCCACGCGGGCCAGTTGCGGCCGGGTGTGCAGGCTACTGATGAAGAAGCGCAGCCGGGCCGCACGTTCCGGCACTGCCGGGTAGATGATCGGCTGCACGTTGACGCCGTGCTTGAACAGCCAATCCGCCGCACGGGCTGCGCGTATGCTGCTGCCGGTCATCACCGGGACGATAGCGGCGCCGACTGAAGGCCCGGTGTCCAGCCCGGCGGCCTTGGCCTGCGCCATGAAGTAGGCGGCGTTGTCCTGCAACTGCGCCACCCGCTCCGGCTCCGCCCGCATCGCTTGCAGCGCCGCCAGTGCCGCCGCAGCCACTGGCGGCGGCATCCCCACGGAATACACGAAGCCCGGCGCCGAGTATTTCAGGTGCTCGATCATCGCCCGCGACGCGCAGATGTAGCCGCCGCAGGACGACAACGTCTTGCTGAGAGTGCCCATCCACACGTCCACGTCCGCCGGGTCAACGCCGGTGCGCTCGGCGATGCCCAGGCCGTTGGCGCCCAGCACGCCGAGCGAATGCGCCTCGTCCACCATCAGGCTGGCGCGGTGGCGGCGGACGATGGCGACCAGCGCAGGCAGGTCCGGCACGTCGCCGTCCATGCTGTAATGGCCCTCCACCACCACCAGCGCCCGCTTCACGCCGGGGCGTATCTCCGACAGCAGGCGGTCCAGCTCGCTCAGGTCGTTATGGGCGAACGACACTCGGCGCGCACCGGACAGCATGGCGCCCTGGACGATGCTGTTATGGCTGAGACCGTCATGGAATACGGCGTCGTCGCGGGTGACCAGGTGGCCGATCACCGTCACGTTGGTGGCATGGCCGCTGACCAGCACCAGCGCATCCTCGGTGCCATAGGCGGCGGCCAGAGCCTCCTCCAACTCGCGATGCACCGGCCGCTCGCCGGAGACGACGCGGCTGGCGGAGACGCTGGTGCCGTAGCGGTCTATGGCAGCCTTGGCGGCATCGCTGATGCGGGGATCGCCGTTCAGGCCGAGGTAGTTATACGAGACAAAGTTGTCGTACTCGCCGTTGCCGATGACCGTCGTGGCGCCAGCGATGCCGGCATGCGGGCGGAAATAGGGGTTCTCGATCCCCAGTGCGGCACCGGCCTTCTGCACCATCCGCATGTCGGCCATGGCTTCCTGGTCGCCCAGCGGCGGCGCGGCGGGTACCGCGGCCTCACGCGGGACTGGTGCGGCCCGGCGGGTGGCAAGGCGCGTGACCAGCCGCGCCTTGGCGTCAGCGGAGAGTCCAAACGGGTTCATGACATGACCTTAGCTGCTTTACTGCTCCTTTTCCCTCCGGGAGAGGGTCGGGGTGAGGGAAGCTGCACGCATGGGCTTTCCGTTGGCAGCACCTTCCGCGCAAGACCACCGGCTTCCGTGCTGGCGGCTTCCCTCACCCCAACCCTCTCCCGGAGGGAGAGGGAGCAGGAGCAGAAGAGGACAGCATT
>CAXTDP010000134.1:7386-10322 GCA_964242295.1 uncultured Acetobacteraceae bacterium
ATGACATGACCTTAGCTGCTTTACTGCTCCTTTTCCCTCCGGGAGAGGGAGCAGGAGCAGAAGAGGACAGCATTTCTTCCAGCACCGGATGGTCCTCGAAGCGCGCCAGGCGCTCGGCCATGTCGTTCACGCTGCCGGCCGGCGCCGGTTCCGCGCCCCCGCCCAACATCTTGATAACCCGGCCGGCGAGGGCCTGCAGCGTTGCCCCTTCGGACAAGGCCAGGACCGGCAGGGACAGCCCGAACCGCTGCTCCACCGCCAATCGCAGCTCCACTGCCATTAGGCTGTCCATGCCCAATTCCACCAGCGGCCGCCCGGGCTCGATCCGGCTGGCGGCGAGCTTGGTGATCCGCGCGACCTCCTCCGTCAGCAGCGAGACCACCTTGGCCCGGGCCTCGTCGGGCGGGCAGGACGCCAGCAGTTCCCGCAGGTCCACCTCGGCCGCGGGCGCCCCGGCGCCGTCCTGCACCTCCTCGAACATCGGCGACCGCAGCCAAGGTAGGCTGGCACCCAGCGCGCCCCAGCGTATGTCGGCATAACCCACCACCGGCAGCCCGGATTGCAGCAGCATCGGCAGGGCCGCCAGCGCCTCGGTCGCCGTGAGGTTCGCGCTGCCCAGCCGCTTCGCCAGCATCGCGCCCACCCCGGCCTGCCGCGCCAGGTAGCCGGCGTCGCCCACCGGCCCCCACTGCACCGTCAAGGCCGGCAGCCCGGCGGCGGCCCGGCGCAGCGCCACCGATTCCATCGCCGTGTTGGCGGCGACGTAGTTGGCCTGGCCAGGATTGCCAAGCGGCGTCGTCACCGAGGAGTAGAGCACGAACATCTCGACCGGGTCGTCCCGCGTCAGCCGGTCCAGCAGGTCGGCGCCGCCCAGCTTGGGCCGCAGCGCGCGGGCGAAGCGCTCGCGCGTCAGGTCGGGCAGCAACGCGTCGTCCATCGCCACCGCGGCATGGACGACGCCACTCAACGGCGGCATCCCCGCACGTATCGCCTCCAGCACGCCGGTCAGCGCCGCCTCGTCCGACACGTCGCAGGAGAATGCGGTGGCGCCGGGCAGCGAGGCCAGCACCGCAGCCGCGTCCGGATCGGTCGGGCCGCGCCGGCTGACGAGGGCCAGGTGCTGCGCTCCCTGGTCTGCCAGCCAGCGCGCCGTTTCCAGCCCGAAGCCGCCCATCCCGCCAGTAACCAGGTAGGTCCGGTCCGCACGCGCACGGAATGGCGTCGCGACTCGCGCCGCCATTGGCAGTGCCGAGCCTGGCGCCAGCACCACCTTGCCGATGTGCCCGGCCGATTGCATCAGCCGGAATGCCTCCACGGCGTCCGCATAATCATACAAACGGTGCGGGAGCGGCCGAAGGCTGCCGTCCCGCAGCCCCGCCTCGATCTCCGCGAACAGTTCCGCCGCCAGCGCCGGCCGCCGCAGCGGCAACTGGTCCGCGTCTATGCCGAAGTAGGACACGTTGTGCCGGAACGGACGCAGGCCCACGGCGGAGTTCTCGTAGAAATCCCGCTTGCCCAGTTCCAGGAACCGGCCGAACGGGCGCAGCAGGCCCAGGCTGCGCTCCATCGCCTCGCCGCTCAGGGAGTTCAGGACGACGTCCACGCCCTCCCCGCCAGTCAGGCGCATGATCTCGTCGGCGAACAGCAGGCTGCGGCTGTCCAGTACGGCGTCCACGCCCAGGCCGCGCAGCAAAGCCCGCTTGGCCTCCGATCCCGCCGTGGCATACACGACCGCACCGCGGGCACGGGCATACTGGATCGCCGCCAGTCCGACGCCGCCGGCGCCGCCATGGATCAGCACGCGCTCGCCCTGGCCCAGCCGGGCCAAGTGGCCCAGCGCATAGGCGACGGTCAGGAAGGCCACAGGCACCGTGGCGCCTGCCGCATAATCCATGCCCTCCGGCATCGGCATGACGGCATGGGCCGACGTGACCGTCTGCGTGCTGAGGCTGGCGGGCGCGAACGCCATCACCCGGTCGCCAGGCTGGACGGAGGTGACCCCCTGACCCACCGCCACCACGTCCCCGGCGCATTCCAGCCCGATGGTCGCGCCCGCAAAGCCGTCCAGCAGCGCCTCGTCCGGCAGCAGGCCCATCGCCCACATCACATCGCGGAAGTTCAGCCCGGCGGCGCGCACCTGGATGGCAACTTGGCCGGGGCCGGGCTGCGCCGGCTCCGATGGCGTCCACTGCAGGCTGTCCAGCAAGCCTGGCCGTCCGACGGCAAGGCGCAGCACCGAAGCATCGGCGGCTGCGGGCGGCACGCCGCGGCGCAGACGCGGCACCTGCCGGCCCGCGACGGACCAGGCGGCTTCGTCCTCTGCGTCCCCGCGCAGCACCTCGGCCACGGCGACCTCGGCCGGGTCCGGCAGGTCCGGGGCCAAGTGGATGATGCGGCAGCGCAAGTCTGGCATCTCGTTCGCCATCACCCGGCGCCCGCCGGCCAGGGCACCGGACAAAGCGTTATCGCCCGCAACGAGGATGGTCAGGGTTCCGGCCGGCATTGCCTGCGCCGCCTGCGCCATCAGGTCCAGCATGGCCGCGGGTTCGCCATCCGCAAGCAGCACGACATGCGGAGGCACCGTGCCGGGCTTGCGCGCCCAGGCCAGGAGCGGAGCGGCATCCAGCGCATGCCGGGCGACGTGCAGCCCAGATGACTCCAACCGTGCCGCGACCGCATCGGCCAGCGGCGACGCGGGCGCCAACAACGCCGCGGCGATGCCGTCCAGCATCGGCACCGGCAACGCCGGACCAGCCGGCACGCGGGCGAGCATCAGGGTCGCCGGATCGGGCGCCACCCCCAGGTCGGCGACCTCCACCTCGGCCCGCGACCAGTCGCGCTCCACCCGGAACGCGATGTTCGCGATCAGCGCCCGGGCGGCCCCGTCCGCCGGATCCAGTTCGAGGGCGCGTCGGGCGTGCCGCTCGACCTCGCGG
>CAXTDP010000135.1:0-7304 GCA_964242295.1 uncultured Acetobacteraceae bacterium
CGCCGCCAGGCGATACGCCCGCGCGACCAGCCGGGTGCTGGCCTCGCGCAGCGGCCGCCCGGACAGCCCGCCGGTCTCCCCGGCCCAGCGCGAGCGCAGGGTGTCCGGCCTGGCGACGGTGGTGTTGGACACGATCAGCCCATCCACGCCGTAGCACACGGCGGTCTCCACGATGGCCTCCATCCCGCCATCCGGCAGGTCGGGCGCGACCTTCACCAGCAGCGGCGGGCGGCCTGGCGCCCCGGCGGCGATGGCGGCCAGGATAGCGGCCAGCCGCGCTTCCCCCTGCAGGTCGCGCAGGCCCGGCGTGTTCGGCGAGGACACGTTGATGACGATATAGTCCGCGTGCGGCGACATGGCGGCGACCAGGGCGGGCAGGTCCCGCTCGGGGTCGGCGCCGTCCTTGTTGATCCCGACGTTGGCGCCGACCGGCACGCTCCGCTGCACCGGCCCCCGCGGTAGTGCTGCGAGGCGCGCGGTGAAGGCGGCGATCCCACGGTTGTTCAGGCCGTAGCGGTTGATGACGGCACCGTCCTCCGGCAGCCGGAAGACGCGGGGCCAGGGATTGCCGGGCTGCGGCAGCGGCGTGACGGACCCGGCCTCGATAAAGCCGAAGCCCAGTCGGCGCAGGCCGCGCAGCGCCATCGCATCCTTGTCGAACCCGGCCGCCAAGCCAAGGGGATTGCGGAACTGCAAGCCCATCGCGCGAATGTGCAGCGCCGGGTCGTCAGGGCCTGCATCCCGCCCGCCCAGGCCCAGGCGGAGGGCAGTAATCGCCAGCCGGTGCGCCCGCTCTGGGTCGGCGCGCGCCAGCAGCGGCATCAGGGCGGAGGCGAGGCTTGGCGTCATGCCGGGGTGTCTGCCCGATCCCGGCCGTGCTGGATAGGTTTGGTCCGAGGTTTCGTCCGAGGTTTCCCTGGGACGCGATCCGCCGTAAACCCCGGGACCATGTGGGATGAGCCTTACCTGGAAACGTGCTGCCGCTCGGCGCTGCACCGCCTGACCCTGGTGGACGCCGCCGGGCGGCCCGGCGGCTTGAAGGACGGACCCTGCCTGGAACGCCTGGCCGGCATGGGCCTGGCCGCCGAACGCGGAGGCCGGTTCCACATCACCACCGCCGGCCAGGACCGCCACCGGAGCGAGATCATGAAAGCTGTGCCTGCTCCCTCTCCCTCCGGGAGAGGGTTGGGGTGAGGGAAGCCGCGGGCACGATCCTCAACCACGGCGGCGCGGCTTAACGCTGCCATTCCAACAGTACAATCGTACGGTTTCCCTCACCCCGGCCCTCTCCCGGAGGGAAAGGGAGAAGCGGGCCGCCCTTTCATCGCAGTTTTGGCCCGCGTCAGCAGATCCGGGGTGATGGCCCCTTTCGGCCCCGCCACGATGCCGCGGGCGCGCAACGGTGCGTCCAGCGCCTCCATCGCTTCACGCCACAGCCGCCAGTCGCTGCGTTCCCTGGGATGGCCAGGATTTGGCGGCAGCCCGCGCCAGCCCCAGATGCGCAGGATGCGGGCATGGAGCAGTTCCAGCGTGCCGGCGCGATACAGCACGTCCAGGCACTTCACCACGTCCTCCACCCGGCATGGGCCGGCAGGCGGTCGCGCCGTTGCCGGCTCGTGCCGGGCATGAAGGACGGCCGCCGCCCAGAACCAGGCAGCCTCGGCGGAGGGGAACGGCGGGACAAGCATCGAGTTCAACCTTAGCTTAACAGAACACAACAAGAACATTAGTCGAGCCCGACTTCAAGCAAGTAAGGTGCGAATTCCTAGTTGCCGCGGCCTGGAATCCTAGCCATCATGCAATCATGAAACATGAGGATGTTTGGCGTGCGCTTGACACGCTGGCGGCGGAGTACGGCCTGTCGGCCTCCGGGCTGGCCAAGCGCGCCGGCCTGGATGCGACGACCTTCAATCCCAGCAAGCGCCGGATGCCGGACGGCCGCGCCCGCTGGCCCAGCAGCGAAAGCCTGTCGAAGGTGCTGGATGCCACCGGCGCCAGCCTTGAGGCATTCACGGCGCTGGTGACGGGATCGCCGCTCGTGACGTCGGCCCGTCCGGCCCGGCGCATCCCGCTGCTCGGGCTGGCGCAGGCGGGCGGCGACGGCTACTTCGATGATGCCGGCTTCCCGGTGGGTGGAAGCTGGGACGAGGTGGGACTGCCGGAGATCGCCGACCCCCATGCCTATGCGCTGGAGATTTCCGGCGACTCGATGGAGCCGGTGTTCCGCGACGGCGACATGGTGGTGATTTCGCCGGCCGCGCCGATCCGCCGGGGCGACCGGGTGGTGGCCCGCACCCTGGCCGGCGAGGTGATGGCCAAGCAGCTCGCTCGCCGCTCCGCCCGGCGGATCGAACTGAAAAGCCTGAACCCGGACCACCGCGACCGCAGCTTCGACCTGACGGAGGTCGCCTGGGTGCACCGGATCATCTGGGCCAGCCAGTAGGATTTCCTTCTCCCTCTCCCTCCGGGAGAGGGTCGGGGTGAGGGGGTGAGCAAGCACGGAGCCATCCAACGCGGGCGGCTTGCCAATGGCACCGTCGAGCCTTCGCTCCGCAGCCAAGACCCCCTCACCCCACCCTCTCCCGGAGGGAGAGGGAGAAGAAGCAGGCACCACCACCGATTCTGCTTGGCGCGGCGGCATTGCCGCGCAACCATGCCCCAGCAATCGCTGGGATGACCCTCATGCGCGCCCTCATTCTCGTCATGGTTCTGTTCGCCGCCCTTCCCGCCCGTGCCGCGGAGGCCGTGGACATGCTGCTCGTCCTCGTGTCCGACGTGTCCCGCAGCGTGGACGACTCCGAGTTCACGATGCAGAAGGACGGCTATGCAGCGGCCTTCAACGACCCGCGCGTGATTTCCGCCATACGCAACGGCGCGGTCGGCGCCATTGCGGTTTGCTATGTCGAGTTCGCCGGCTCGTTCGAGGTGCAGACCGTCACGCCCTGGCGCGTCGTGCGTGACGCCGCCAGCGCCCGGGCGATGACGGATGAGATCGCGGCGGCGCCCCGCAGCTTCTACGGCCGCACCAGCATCAGCGCCGGCATTGACCGCGGGATGCACCTGCTGCGCGACGCCCGCAGCCAGTTCGAGGCGCAGCGGCAGGTGATTGACGTGGCCGGCGACGGCACCAACAACAGCGGACGCGACGTGCAGGCCGCCCGGGACGAAGCGGTGGAGGCCGGCGTCACCATCAACGGCCTGGCCATCATCAACGAGCATCCCGTCAGCTACACCTATGCCCACGTGCAGCCGCCGGGTGGGCTGCCGGAGTGGTATCGTCAAAACGTGACCGGCGGACCCGGCAGCTTCGTGGTGGAAGTCCGGGAGTTCTCGCAGTTCGGAGAGGCCATGACCCGCAAGCTCATCAACGAGATCGCTGCCCTGCCCGGCCCCACAGGCAAGGCGCCGCTGTAATGGGATTGCTGGTCAACGGTTCATGGTCCGACGAGTGGTATGACACGTCCAAGAGCGGCGGGGCGTTCCAACGTTCGGAAAGCCGCTGGCGCAGTTGGGTGACGCCGGGCGGGCGGCCCGGCCCGACGGGGCGGGGAGGCTTCGCGGCGGCAGCGGGGCGCTACCATCTTTATGTGTCCCTCGCCTGCCCATGGGCGCACCGTACGCTGATCCTGCGGCGCCTGAAGGGACTGGAGCGGATGGTCGGGCTATCGGTCGTGAACCCCATCATGCGGGAGGGCGGCTGGTCCTTCGCGCCCGGCGCCGGCGTGGTCCCGGACCCCGGCGGCGCAGCCTACCTGCATGAGATCTACACCCGGGCCGAGCCGGGCTGCACCACCCGCGTCACCGTCCCGGTGCTGTGGGACCTGCAAACCGGCGGCATCGTCAGCAACGAGAGCGCCGACATCCTGCGGATGTTCAACTCCGCCTTTGACGGCATCGGCGCCCTGCCCGGCGATTTCTACCCGGAGCCGCTGCGCCAGAACATAGACGCCCTCAACAGCCACATCTACGCGACGGTGAACAACGGCGTTTACAAGGCGGGCTTCGCCACCACCCAGGCCGCCTACGACGCCGCGGTGCAGCCGCTGTTCGAGACGCTGGACTGGCTGGACGACCACCTGGCCCGGCGCCGCTTCCTGTGCGGGGACGTCATCACCGAGGCCGACTGGCGCCTGTTCACCACCCTTGTGCGGTTCGACGCCGTGTATGTCGGGCATTTCAATTGCAACATCCGGCGCCTCGTGGATTATCGCGTGCTGTGGGCCTATGCCCGCGACCTGTATGCCCAACCCGGAGTTCGTGAGACCGTGGATTTCGACCACATCCGCCGGCACTACTACATGAGCCACCCCTCCGTGAACCCGTATGGCATCGTGCCCGCCGGGCCGCTCCTTGATTGGGATGCGCCGCCGCTGCGTGCGCCGGGCGTCCAGATGGCGGGCGAGATGGAGGCGGCACGTGGACTTGCGTAACCTCGGCCGGTCCGGCCTGCGGGTGTCGGCCATTGGGTTGGGCTGCAACAACTTCGGCGGGCGCATCGGGGTGGAAGCCAGCCGTGCCGTGGTCCATGCGGCGCTGGACGCCGGGATCACCCTGTTCGACACCGCCGACGTCTATGGCGAGCGCGGCGGGTCGGAGACGGCGCTGGGCGAAATCCTCGGCCCCCGCCGCAAGGACATCGTGCTGGCGACCAAGTTCGCATTGCCGATGGATGACGCCGAGACCCTCAAGGGTGCTAGCCGCCGCTACATCATGCAGGCGGTGGAGGCGAGCCTGCGGCGGCTGCGGACCGACTGGATAGACCTGTATCAGCAGCACCGCCCGGACCCGCTGACGCCCATCGAGGAAACGCTGCGGGCGCTGGAGGACCTGACCCGCGCCGGCAAGATACGCTACGCCGGGTGCAGCAACCTGCCGTCCTGGCAGGTGGCGGACGCGGATTGGACCGCCCGCCACCTCGGTATCCCCGGCTTCGTGTCCTGCCAGGACGAGCTGTCCCTGCTGGTGCGCGGCAACGAGGCGGAGCTGATGCCGGCGATGTGCGCGCACGGCCTGGGCCTGCTGCCCTACTTTCCGCTGGCCAGCGGATTGCTGACCGGCAAGTATCGCCGCAACCAGCCGATGCCGGAGGGCGCGCGGCTGACCGGGACGCAGCGCCTGGCGGACCGCTACCTGACCGACACCAACTGGGCGGCCTCCGAGCGGCTGCAGGACTTTGCCGAGGCACGCGGGCACACCATCCTGGAACTCGCATTCAGTTGGCTGCTGGCCCAGGCCCCGGTGTCCAGCGTGATCGCCGGGGCGACCCGGCCGGAGCAGGTACAGGCCAACGTCGCCGCCGGGGGCTGGGTGCTGACGCCTGAGGACCTCGCCGAGGTGGACCGGATCACCGCCAAGGCCTGACCGTCCGGATGTTTCGGCCTTTTACATAAACGCTATGCAACCTTTATCGGCGTCGCTCGTCATGGTGGCTCACACCCCGGCGGCGGAGCATTGCCATGGTAACGGACACCAAAAACGTCCCGGATGACGTGTTGACGACGGGCACGGTCCGGGGCGACGGCCTGCAGCCGGGGATGTTGGAGCGGGGCGTCGTTACCGACGTGGCCGCCACCGAAGTCATCCCCGTATTGCGGGAAGAGTTGAAGGTCAGCAAGCGCGAGGTCGAAACCGGTCGGGTCGTCGTCCACAAGACGGTGTCCGAGCGTGACGAGAACGTCGAGATGCTGCTGCGCCGGACCGATGTTTCCGTTGAGCGCGTGCCGGTTGGCCGCACCGTAACGGAGGCTCCAGCCTCCCGCGAGGAGGGTGATGTCCTCATCATTCCAGTGATGGAGGAAGTGTTGGTGGTCGAGAAGCGCCTCATCCTCAAGGAGGAGTTGTATATTCGCAAGACCACCACGGAGCGCACGGCCAATGAGGTGGTGCGCCTGCGTACTGAGACTGCGCGAATCGAGCCGAGCGGAAACGTTTCCGTCACGGGCGATACCAGCAAGGAGATCTGAATATGGGCGGTTCCTACATCAACAACGACATGCGGTCCGATAAGCTGAACGATGCGGCGGCGCACGACACGGGCCTGTATGACCCGAATACGCACGACAATCAGATCGTTGCGCTGTATGAGACCATGTCCGAGGCCAACAAGGCTCGCGACATGCTGGTCCATGCCGGCGTGAGCAGCGAGTCCATCCAGGTGATGGACAAGTCCAGCGACACCATGGCTGGCGGCGTGGATTACGAGGCCGGCAACCAGGGCATGTGGGGCGCGATCAAGAGCCTATTCGTCCCTGACGAGGAGGCGCACGCCTACAACCATGCCATCAGCAAGGGCCATGCGATGGTCGTCGTATCGCCTGCGGGCAGCGCAAACCGCGAGGCGATCATCCACACGCTGGAAAGCACTAATCCTATAGACTTCGACGCGAAGCTGGAGGAATGGCGCCAGTCCGGCTATGACTACCAGGGCAGCGGCAGCCAGGGTGCCAGCACGGCCAGCACGACGGTGAACCGCGCGGCTTCGACCCCGGCGAACTATGCTGTGAATCAGACGACGGCGACGGACAACATCCCGGCAAGCGCAGGGATGGCCAGCACCGCGGCAACGATGGGCGCCAGCGCGACGAGCGCGATGGCAGGAGCACCCAGCACTCCGGCCGCTGGCACTTCCGTCAGCATGGCCACCACGGCCGGCGACACCGATACGATCAAGGTGATGGAGGAGCGGCTGCGTGTCGGCAAGCGTGAGATCGCCGCCGGCGCCGTGCGCGTCCGCAGCTATGTCGTCGAGCGTCCCGTCGAGGAGCAGGTCAGCCTGCATGAGGAGCGGGTCCGCGTCGAGCGTCACCCGGTTGACCGTGCGGTGACGGCAGCGGACGCGGCGGGCGCATTCCAGGAGCGTACCATTGAGGCCCAGGCGCGGTCGGAAGAGGCAGTCGTGCAGAAGGATGTGCGCGTAGTGGAAGAGATCGGCATCAAGAAGGAAGCCGCTGACCGGACCGAGACCGTGCGCGACACCGTCCGCAAGACCGAGGTTGACGTCGAGGACACGTCTGCCACCACCCGCCCGGCTGGTGCAGCCACGACCACCACCAGCACCGAAAAGAGCAGCAGCGGCAGTATGGGCACTGGCGGCCAGACCACGAACCCGACAGCCGGCGCCACCACGAGCGGCACGAACGCGCCGCGCAAGTAAGCTACCTGCCCCCTCTCTCTACGGGAGAGGGTTGGGGTGAGGGAGGCCGCATGGACCGTAACCGGTGCATGCGGCCCTTTTCTTATGGGCAACAGCAGTGCTTGCGGCTTCCCTACCCCGGCCCTTTCCCGGAGGGAAAGGGGGTAGGAAG
>CAXTDP010000135.1:7314-10307 GCA_964242295.1 uncultured Acetobacteraceae bacterium
AAAGGGTCTTGGCTGCGGCGTGGGGCGCATTCGATGCTGACGGCACCATGTCCTCGCATGGGCAACCAAAGCGCCCGAAGACCCCTCCACCCCGAACCTTTCCCGGAGGGAAAGGGGGTAGGAAGTAACCATGGAAGGCTCCCGCCTTCTTTGTTGTAGGAAATGGCGATGCGTTGGACCGCTCTGCTCATCGCCGTCAGCCTGCTGGGGTGCAGCACTCCCCTGCCCGTAAGCAGCTTCGGCGCTGCCGCCCCTACCTTCGATCCCGTGCGCTTCTTCACTGGCCATGTCCGCTCCTGGGGTGTCCTGGAGGACAGGTCGGGTCAGCCCACCAGCATCGTCACTACGGATTGCACGGGGGATGCTGACGGCCCGGATGGGCTGCGCATGACCCAGCGCCTGACCATCGGCGAAGACCCTCCGGTGACGCGGACATGGCGCATGACCCGCGTTGCGCCGGGCCGGTTCGAGGCGACGGCCAACGACATGGTCGGGACAGCCACCGGAGAAGCGAGCGGACGCGCGTTCCATTGGCGGTGGACCCTTGCGCTCAGCCCGGGCAATGCGCTCAAGAACGTCACCATGGAACAGTGGTGGTACTTGCTGGATGACGGCTCCATGCTCAACCGCACGACGATCAGCAAGCTCGGCTATATCGCTGCCGAGGTAACGGAGCACTTCGCCCCTGTGCGCTGACATGCCTGCTGGATGGCCGGTCCTGGATGTGCTGCCGGGCATCCAGGCCAGGATCGTGCGCGACATGCCGCCGCTCGACCCGGCGCTGGACGCGGTCGTGGAGCGGCATTGGCAGGCTGCCTGCGCCCGGCACTCCCTGTTCAACGGCCGCGTGTTCTGCGCCGACCGCTATGACGCAGGCGGGCTGGAGGGGCATTGGACCGAGTATCGCCGCGTGGTGGCGCAGATGGCCGATCCGGCGCTGCGCCTGGTGCTCGGCGTGCAGTCCCTGGCCGTGTGCGGCGTGCTGTGCTGCTCCGACGGGGTCGTCGTGGGCCGGCGGGAGGCCGGGTCGCTTTATCAGCCCGGCCTGTGGCAGCTTCCGCCCGCCGGCAGCGTGGACGGGGGCGCGGCCAGCAACGGCGGCGCCGACCTGCACGCCGCGCTGCTGACCGAGCTGTGGGAGGAACTCGGCCTGGGCACAGACGCCGTTTCGGCGATCCTGCCGCTTTGCCTGGTGGAGCACCCGACTGGAGTGCTGGACCTTGGCATGCAGGTCACGACTCCGCTACCGGGCGCCGCCGTCCTGGCTGCGCATAAGGCGGGCGGCAACGCCGAATATGACGAACTGGCCGTGGTGCCGGCGGCGGAGTTGGAAGCCTGGGTGGCGGCGCGTGGCGGCGCGGCGGCACCAACGCTTCACGCCCTGTTGCGGCGAATCCGGTAAAGGCAACCTCTGGCGTTCCGGCTGCGTCAACATTGCGGCACCACGGGGACCTTTCATGCAAACATCCATCATGCGCACCATCGGTCACGCCCTGCGCGGTGTCCGCCCCGGCGTCATCACGCTGGCCAGCAGCCGGCTGTCGGGTAACATGGGATTTTCGCTGCGCGTCAGCAGCCCGGCATTCGCCGACGACCGGCCCATGCCGGTCCGCTTCACCCAGGACGGCAACAGCCTGTGCCCGCCGCTGCAGTGGGAGGGCCTGCCGCCGCGAACCCAGTCCAGCGTGCTCCTCGTGGAGGATGCTGACGTGCCGTCCTTCCGGCCGCTGGTCCATCTGATCGTCCATTCCATTCCCCCAGATGTGACCGAGCTGGACGAGGGGGAGATACCGCTGCGCCTGGTTGGCCGCTCGAACCGCGGCTATTCCTGCGGGCGCAACTCGCTGGGCCGCCCGGGCTGGACGGCCCCGACCCCGCCGCCGGGGCATGGGCCGCACCGGTATGCCTTCCAGGTGTTCGCGTTGGATGCGCGGCCGAGCTTCCCGTATCCGCCGGGCCGCTCGCTGCTGCTGCGTACGATACGGCCACACATCATCGCGCAGGGTCGAACCATCGGAACCTACGAGCGCAGGTAGTCCGGCGTCACCTCGGCGCGGCGGGGATCACGACTGCGGCGGGCACGAGCATAGCGCCACCGGGCTTGCAGGCCCCAGCGGCCGCTGGTCACGACCGGGACAGGCCCTCAACGAAGGCGGTGATCCCAGGCTGACGCGCCGTGGCGCTGCGGGCGGCGTGCAGTGCGGCCCGTACTTCCGCGATGGCTTGATCGAGGTCGGTGTTGACCACGACATGGTCGAACTCGGCCCAATGCGACATTTCGTCCTGGGCGGCAGCCATGCGCCGGGCGATCTCCGTCGGGCTGTCGCCGGCTCGGGCCTGCAGGCGCTGCTCCAGCGCAGCCAGCGAGGGCGGCAGGATAAAAACGCCGACGACATCGCCGGGCAACGCCTGGCGCAATGTCTGGTGGCCCTGCCAGTCAATGTCGAACGCCACGTCCTGCCCGGCGTGGAGTGCGCGTTCGACCGGCGCGCGCGGCGTACCGTAGCTGCGGCCGAACACCGACGCCCATTCCAGCAAGGCGCCGGATGCGGCCATGCCGTCGAACTCGGCTTCCGTCCGGAAATGGTAGTGGACGCCGTCCTGCTCGCCGGGACGGGGCGCGCGAGTGGTGGCGCTGACGGAAAGCGACAGGGCGGGTTCGCTGGCCAGCAAGGCACGAGTGATGGTGCTCTTGCCCGCACCGGACGGGGCGGCGATGACCAGGCAAACGCCGCGCCGGGTCACTGCCCCCTCTCCCTCCGGGAGAGGGTCGGGGTGACGGGGCGGGCGCAGTCACGGCTCATGTCAGGCCTGTTCCGGCGGCGCCCGACGTGCCTTGCCCGGCAGCCAAGACCCCCTCACCCCAACCCTCTCCCGCAGGGAGAGGGAGAAAGGGGCTATTCCACATTCTGCACCTGCTCGCGTATCTGCTCGACGACCGACTTCAACCGCAGGCCGGTCGCCGTCAGGGACACGGAGGCCGACTTGCTGCA
>CAXTDP010000136.1:0-10292 GCA_964242295.1 uncultured Acetobacteraceae bacterium
CGCCGCCGGCTGGCCGCGCAGGCGCAGCGGCAGGCGCACGTTGTCCGCCGCCGACGCCCAGGGCAGCAAGGTCGCGTCCTGGAACACATAGCCGATGCTGCCCGGCGCCGGCGCTCCCGCGCTCCACACGACAGCGCCCCGATCCGGCCGGTCCAGCCCGGCGATCAGCCGCAGCAAGGTGCTCTTGCCGCAGCCGGACGGTCCCAGCAGCGCCACGACCTCCCCGGCGCCGACCTGCAGCGACACGCCGTCCAGCGCCACCGTGCCGTTCGGGAAACGGCGGCTGGCATCCTGCACCATGAGGAGCGGGACCGGGAGGGGCGGGGCGGGGCCATCCACCTGCCCACCAACCGTCATCGCCAGGCGCGCAACGCCGCGGCGATCCAGGGGTGGACAGGGCTGCAAGGGCGGCCCCCGGAATGCCCCGCCGCCAGCGGCCCGCAATTACGGCGCCCATAAGGGAACGGCACGGCTTCCGGCCGCTACTTCGCCCTCACGCCCACGCCCTTGTTCACGAAGCGCAGCGTGTAGGCCCGCCGCGGGTCCAGCCCGGCAGGATACAGCCCTTGGCCGGACATCACCCCGAAGAAATCCGCCCACCGCGCATCCGTCATCGCGCCGATCCCCCCCGATGCCGCATCGCCGGACTCCAGGATGCCCCGGTCCCGCAGCGCCGCCCGGCCATACTCCAGCAGCGCGTCGGTCATCTCGGGGTTGTCTTTCTTGATAAGGGCGTTGCCCGGCGCCGGATCGCCATGCAGGTAGGACACCCAGCCCTCGACCGAGGCGTCCAGGAAGCGCTGCACCAGGTCCGGGTTGCCCTCCACCAGCTTCGTGCCGGCGGTAATCAGGCTGCCATAGCCGCTGAACCCGGCGTCGGCCAGCAGCAGCACCACGGGATCGAATCCGGCGGCCTCGCGCACCAGGAACGGCTCGCTGCCCAAATAGCCCTGCTGCACCGCGCCCTTGTCCGCCAGGAACGGCGCCAGGTTGAAGGTGTAGGGCCTGATCTGCGCGTCCGTGTAGCCGAACCGTGCCCGCAGGAAGTTCCACCATCCCACCCGGCTGTCGGCGCCGATCATGATCGGTGCGCCGCGCAGCGCCTCGAAGCTGTCATGGCCGGCGCCCGGATGCGCCAGCAGGATGGCCGGGTCGCGCTGGAACATCGCGGCGACGGCCACGAACGGCAGGTCCTCACGCACGAAGTTCAGCGCCAGAAAGCTATTGGATGCCAAGTTGAAGTCGAGTCGCCCGGCCAGCAGCAGTTGCGCCTGGTTCACCTGCGGCCCGCCCTGGCGGATGCTGACGTCCAGGCCATGCCGGGCATAGATGCCGGTGGCCTGGGCCTGGTAGTAGCCGCCGTATTCGGCCTCTGCCCGCCAATCCAGGCCAAAGGCCACCTTGTCGGCTGCCTGGGCCACGGTGCAGCAAATCAGGGCGGCAAAGACGATCAGGCGCAACTTCAAGCGCAACATCAGGACCTCGCAGGGGTTAATGTCGCGGTGACAATGAAGGAACCGGAATGTCTGCACCACGGATAAAGGCGAAGCTGTGGGTGCAGATGGCGCTCCGCATGGGCGACGTGGATGGGCGGCCTGGGGCCGTGCTTCGTCCTGGCGACCCCGATGCCGGCGGCGTGCTGCTGGTGCTGCGCGGGCGCGACGGCCTGTGCGTGCTATCCCAGGTGCGCGTCGGCGAGGGTGACGTGTCCTGGCTGCGCGCGACCGGCCCGGCGCCGGTGGACCAGGCCGCCGCCGACGCCTACGTGGCCCGGCAAGTCGGCAGGGACCCCGACCTGTGGGTGGTGGAGTTCGAGGCTCCGGATCTGCTGCCGCCCTTCGAGGCGAAGCTCGTCTAAGGGCGGAACGATCGCGCTCACGCAGGTGTGTGGTAATTCTGCGCCGCATGTTGTGGCCGCCGCGCCACAAGCAGTCCTGAATCGGCCCACCCTCCCTCGCACTTGCGGCAACAGGTGATAATGTGCGTTCACCGAGAGGCGGGGGACCAGTCCCGCAGGCCCCCGGATGCGCTAGATACGCAGATTTTAACGAGGAGAGAACAGATGAAGCTCCGCAGCGCGCTACTGGCCGCGACCGTCCTTGCGGCCCCTGTGGCTGCCAAGGCCGAAGCGATCAATGGCCTTTACATCGGCGCTGGCGCCGGTGCCAACTTTTTGCAGGACGAGAGCGTAACTGGCGTTGCCTACCCGCAGGCGACCGGCCGGTTTTTCCCCAACCTGCGTGGGATCGGCAACAACTCGAGCATCCGTAGCGATACCGGCTTCATCGGCGTGGTCAGCGTCGGCTATGGCCTGGGTAACGGTCTGCGGCTGGAGGTCGAGGGCAACTACCGCCAGAACAAGTTCAACAGCCTGGACAGCGTTGCCAACTTTAACGGCAGCCGTGGCCGGCTGAATGGCGGCGGCGACGAGAAGAAGTACGGCGGCATGCTGAACGTGCTGTATGACTTCGACCCGAACGTGCTGGGCCTGGGCTTCTTCCCGGCGGCGATCACCCCGTATGTCGGCCTCGGCGTCGGCTACGTGTATGACCAGCAGCAGAATGCCCGCTTCTACGGCAACAGCGGCCCGGTGTTCGGTCAGCCGAACGGCTTCAACTCGATCTTCCGCACCAACCAGGGCCAAGGGTCGTTCGCCTATCAGGCCATCATCGGTGCGGCGTTCCCGATCGCGCAGGTGCCGGGCTTGGCCCTCACGGCCGAGTATCGCTTCATGGGCCTGGCTGAGAGCAACAGCTTCAACTACCAGTACTTCGCTCCGGGCACCTCAACCCGCGCCAAGCTGCGGATCGACTCCAATGAGGACCTGAACCACAGCGTACTGGTAGGCGTGCGCTATGCCTTCAACGCAGCGCCGCCGCCGCCGCCGCCGGCTCCGCCGCCGGTGCAGGCGACGGCCCGCACCTACCTGGTGTTCTTCGACTGGGACCGTGCTGACCTGACCGACCGTGCCCGCCAGATCATCGCCGAGGCGGCCCAGGCCACTCAGCGCGTGCAGACGACGCGCATCGAGGTCAACGGCTACACCGACAAGTCCGGCACCGCCCGCTACAACGCCGGTCTGTCCGTCCGCCGTGCCCAGAACGTGGCTGCCGAGCTGGTCCGCCAGGGCGTGCCGCGCCAGGCGATCACGGTGCAGGGCTTCGGCGAGAGCAACCCGCTGGTCCCGACCGCCGACGGCGTGCGTGAGCCGCAGAACCGCCGCGTGCAGATCATCCTGCGCTAGGCAGGCGATCCCGCCAACGTCGCATGGGGGCCGGTCCACGGTGTGGGCCGGCCCTTATTGTTTCAAAGGAGTGCGTAGGCAGCGCCAAGCCTTGGACGGGAAAGCGAAGCGCCTCCCGTCAAGCCGCAATGCAGTTGCAGGCCAAGAACCATCCGGCACCTCTGACATGCGGCACCGTGAATGCAAGCCGTCGTTCCGGGCGCTGCATCACCTTCCAAGGACCCATGCCGCCTACGGAGCCGGCGCGCTGCTGCCCCGCTTGCAATGACGGCTGGGGGCCACCTGTAGCGCCGCTGCCACATGCCGCCTTATTGCCGGGCGTTGCTTGCCTTGCCGCCCGGGACAGCGTTACTTCATACCAGGCCGCCGGCTCGGGCGGTGCCGCCCCGCCTGGTGGCCCACGAGGAGTAGTCTATGACGCGCATGACCCTGCTGGCCGCAACCGTGCTGGCCGCACCTGCCCTGCTGCCCGGGATGGCAGCGGCGCAGCCCGTGACCGGGCTGTATATCGGCGGCGCGGGCGGCGGCAACTTCCTGCAGCGGGAGTTCAACCGCGACGTCACCCTTAACGGCGTCCGCCAGATCACCAACCAGCCACGGTCCTTCGACGCGGGCTATACCGGCCTGGCGAGCGTGGGCTATGGCTTCGGCAACGGCCTGCGGGTCGAGGCCGAAGGCGATTTCCGCCACAACGACCTCAGCAGCAGCGGCAACGGCCTGCGCGCCCGCGGGCGGGAGGAGAAGTACGGCGGCATGGTGAACGCGCTGTTCGACCTCGACGTTGGCAGCCCCTACGTGTTCCCATACATCGGCGCCGGCGCCGGCTATAGCTGGGTGGACCGGCGCTACACCCTGTCAGCCCCGCTCAGGACGAACGTCTCCCGCGGCGTGGACAGCAGTTTCGCCTATCAGGCGATCGCCGGAGTCTCCTTCCCAATCCCGCCCGTGGTCGGGCTGTCGCTTACGGCGGAGTATCGCTTCTTCTCGCTTGCCGGTGACCGGACGTTCGGGGAGCGGGTGTCAGCGCCGGGGCTGCTCCAGACTGGACGGATCACGACGACTGATGACTACAACCACAGCCTGATGCTTGGCCTGCGCTATGCCTTCAACGTGCCGCCGCCGCCGGTAGAGGCGGCCCCTGCGCCAGCACCTGCCCGCACCGAGGCGCGGACCTACCTGGTGTTCTTCGACTGGGACCGCGCCGACCTGACCGACCGCGCCCGGCAGATCATCGCCGAAGCCGCGCAGGCCACCCAGCGCGCGCAGACCACCCGGATCGAGGTCGCGGGACATACGGACAGCAGCGGCACTGCCCAGTATAACCAGGGCCTGTCGGTGCGCCGGGCACAGACCGTCGCGGCGGAGCTGGTACGCCTCGGCGTGCCGCGTGCGGCGATCACCGTCCAGGGCCTCGGCGAAACCCAGCCGTTGGTGCAAACCGCCAAGGGCGTGCAGGAGCCGCAGAACCGCCGGGTGGAGATCGTCCTGCGGTGATGCCGGCGCAGGCCGCAGCCTGCCGCGCAGGCGCTGCGGCCTTCGATGGCGTGCTGGGCGTAGCCTCGCCAACGCCTCCGTGCCTTAAAGCGTTAGCTGCAACGTGAAAAAGGGGGTCTCGCGCCCCCTTTCTCCTATCGTCCCGCCAGCTGCGGATCAGCCGCGATGGGTGCGGGGGGGGCGCGCGCCATGGCTTGTGCTGGCCCGGGTCACGGTGGGCGCCCCGGCGCCGCAGGCGACCACGCTGATCGGCTGGTTCACCGTCTTGCCGGCGGCAAACTCCACTAGCTCCGACCCGTTGCGCAGCGCCATCGCCTCGTCGAACAACGGCAGGTTCTCGGCGCAGTATAGGCTGCCCCGGCGGGTGCCGTCCTGCGACCGGCTGTTGGCCAACTGCGTCACGTAGTCGTCCTGCTGCTTGCGGGCATTGCGGCTGTTGGCGCGGACGAAGAAGCCGCTCAGCACCTTCTCCTGCGAGGCCAACTCCGGCTGATACTTGCGGATGAACGCGTTGTAGCGGTCGCCGGCATCACAGGTCAGCGCCGTCACCATCAGGGTGCTCTTGAGCGCGGCGACGTCGAACGAAGCATGGTCGGCCGGGCGGACGCATTCGGCCGACGCCAGCGGGGCGGCCAGCATCTGGGCGGCAACCAGGCCAGCGGACAGGAAGCCGAGGGGAAAGCGCATAGGGATACTCCGGGCCAGGATGGAACGAGGCCAGGAGGGAGCGGGGGCGCCTCATCACCTGGCAAGGGAGGTAAACCGCCTATCGCGCGCATATGCAACCGCAAACCAAATGGCGCGCAAGCACGGCGCAGGGCTGTTGCATTGACAACGCGGATTGCGTTCCCGCCGTGACGCTGCAATGACAACAGCGCATGATACCGCCTTCAACCATACGCCGCGTCCATATCCCGTCCCAAGGCCGCCATGACAGCAGACCCATTCGACCAATATGACTCCGGCGCTTATTACTGCGAGCTGACCGCCCGTGACCATGACGGGGGCGCCGCCGCGCTGGTCCGCAGCCGGCTGTCCGCCATCGGCCTCGACGCGCTTCGCGCGCGGGCGCAATTGGCGGAGCGCGACCTGTTCAACCTCGGCATCACCTTCACGGTTTACTCTGACGCCGCCGCGATTGACCGCATCCTGCCGTTCGACTGCGTGCCGCGCATCATCCCGGCCGCGGACTGGGCGGTGCTGGAGCGCGGCGTGCAGCAGCGGGTGCGCGCGTTGAACCTGTTCCTCGGCGACATCTACAACGGCGGGCGCATCGTCCGCGACGGCGTGATCCCCGGCGAGCTGGTGTATCGAAACAGCAACTATCGCCCGGAGATGGAGGGCTTTCCTGTCCGCTTCGGCACCTACGTCCACATCTGCGGCATTGACCTGGTGCGCGACCAGGACGGCATGTTCTCCGTCTTGGAGGACAATGCGCGCACGCCCTCCGGCGTGTCCTATGTCGTCGAGAACCGGCATTTGATGCTGCGCGCCTTCCCCGACCTGGTCGCCGGCATGAAGCTGCGTCCGGTGGACGATTACGGCCGCCGGCTGCGCAGCGCCATGGACGAGATCGCGCCGGAAGGCGTGTCCGACCCGCAGGTCGTGCTGCTCAGCCCCGGCATCTACAATTCCGCCTACTTCGAGCACGTCTTCCTGGCGCGTGAGATGGGCGTGCCGCTGGTGGAGGGCGCCGACCTCACGGTGGAGGACGACAAGGTCTGGATGCGGACCACCGCCGGGCTGCGCCGGGTCCACACGGTGTATCGCCGCATCGGCGACGACTTCCTGGACCCTGCCGTGTTCCGTCCCGACAGCATGCTCGGCGTGCGCGGCATCATCGGCGCTTGGCGGAAAGGCAACGTGACGCTGGCCAACGCGGTCGGCACCGGAGTCGCGGACGACAAGGCGGTCTATGCCTACATGCCGCGCATCATCAAGTATTACCTCGACCAGGACGCGATCCTGCCCAACGTCGAAACCAACATCTGCGGTGAGCCGGAAGGGCTGGCCTTCACCCTGGCCAACCTCGACAAGCTGGTCATCAAGCCCGTCGGAGAGAGCGGCGGCTACGGCATCACTGTCGGCCCGCGCGCCAGCCGGGCGGAACTGGAGGCGGCGCGGGCCCTGATCGAGAACGACCCGGCAAATTGGATCAGCCAGCCGATGATCAACCTGTCGGTCGCGCCGACCCTGACCGATGCCGGGCTGCGGGCGCGGCACCTGGACCTGCGCCCCTTCGCCATCACCGGGCGGGACACCTGGGTGCTGCCCGGCGGCCTGTCCCGCGTGGCGCTGAAGGAGGGCAGCTTGATCGTCAACTCGTCCCAGGGTGGCGGCAGCAAGGACACCTGGGTGCTGGCGGAATGAGCATGCACCAGTCCCCGCTGCTGACGCGGGACGCCGAGGGCCTGTTCTGGATGGCGCGCTACCTGGAGCGGGTGGAGAACCTGGCCCGGCTGATAGACGTGACCCAGACCTTCGAAAGTCCGGGCCGGGAAACCGAGTCCTGGTCCGCCCTGGTCGCCATTAACTCGGACGGGCCGGGGCTGGATGAGCGAGGCATGGCCATCGAGGCCGGCGCCGTCAAGCGCTTCTACCTGCTGGATGCCAGCAACCCCAACAGCATCCCTGCCTGCCTGGAAGCCGCACGCACCAACGCCCGCAAGCTGCGCCCGCTGATCTCCACCGAGATGTGGATGCAGCTCAACGTGTTCCACCGCACCGTCATGGCGATTGATCCCTCCGAGATGGACGGCGACGCGCTATCCCGGCTGTGCCGGCGGATCAAGGAGGGCGTGCAGGCCCATACCGGCATCACCGAGGGCACGTTCTTCCGCGACCAGGGCTGGCACTTCTACGAGTTGGGCCGGCTGATCGAGCGCGCGGACCAGACGACCCGGCTATTGGACATCAAGTATCACCTGCTGGTCCAGGGCACGGACGAGGAGCGGCGGGTCGTCGAGCTGACGCAGTGGAACGCGGTGCTGCGGGCTGCGGCGGGCTACCATGCGTTCCGCCGGGTGGCGGATGCCGGGTTCACGCCATCGGACGTTGTGGCGTTCCTATTGGCGGACGTCGCCTTCGCGCGCAGCGTCGCGCTCTGCGTCGGCGGAATGAACTGGCACCTTAGCCAGTTGCGGACAGCCTATAGCTTGCGCGACACCGCCGGCGTGCTGGAGCGGCTGGAGGACGTGCGGGCGATGCTGGACGGCCCAGTGGACCAGTTGCTGCTGCACGGGCTGCACGACTACCTCGACGGGGTGCAGCGCAGCCTGATTGGGGTCGGAGAGTTGATCGGCACGGCATTCTTCCGGGACTGGCGGCCGTTGAAGCAGGGTCAGTCGCAGTCGCAATCCCAGGGCGGGTGACCGCCGGCCCGGGTTGGATGCACATCGGGCAGGGCGGAGGCGGGTAGCGCCTTGCACCAGGGCTGGCGTCGCTGCCTTGCAATAAAGGACGGAATGCCTCGCCACCAGCGACACCTGTTCTGGGTCTGCGCCCGTCGCGCCATGCTCCGTATGGCTGCCAACAAGTCCGGCGGAGCAGCGCGTCAGGAAATGTCATTCCGGTAGCGGTCGGGGCTTGCCAGGGGCATAACGCCCCGCAATGTCCCATTCGTTGAACCAGCATCTCGTGATTTTCGCCACGGACGTGTTCCGCTTGTGCGTCTGGCTCGCGCTGTTCAGCGCCGTGTTCGTGACGCTGGAGCGGTTGTTCGCCCTGCGGCCGTCGCGGATACTGCGGCCCGGCGTCGCGGCCGACCTCGGCTACTACTTTCTGTCCAGCCTGCTGCCCGGCGCGCTATTGGCGGCGCCGTTGGGTGTGCTGGCCGGGGCCGCCCATGCCGCCATGCCCGGCGCATGGCACGCGCAGGTGGCCGCCCTGCCGCTATGGGCGCACATGGCTGCAACCTTCCTGGTGATGCAGGTCGGCGCCTACTGGGGCCACCGCTGGAGCCACGAGTTGCCCTGGCTCTGGCGCTTCCACGCCGTACACCACAGCGCCGAGCATATGGACTGGCTGGTCAACACCCGCGCCCACCCGGTGGACATGGTGTTCGAGCGGATATGCAGCCTGGTGCCGCTCTCCATACTGGGCCTGGCCGGGCCGGGCAGCGGCGGGGCCGCCGTCAGCTTGGCGCCCGCCCTCGTGGTCGTGGTCGGCACGGTCTGGGGCTTCTTCATCCATGCCAACCTCCGCTGGCGCCTTGGCCCGCTGGAGTGGCTGCTCGCCACCCCGGCGTTCCACCATTGGCACCATACCAACGGCGCCGAGAACCGGGACCGCAACTACGCCGCCATGCTGCCGGTGCTGGACCGGGTGTTCGGCACCCTGCACCTGCCGCGCCACTGGCCCGAGGTTTACGGCGTGGACGCGCCGGTTGGCGGCACGCTGGTGCAGCAGATCGTGGGTCCGCTGGTGCCGGGCCGTCCGGCGCGGCAGGACGCTGCCGGCCGGGTCTGAGGCCAGGCGATACGGCTCCGCGTTCCCCCGGTCTCCTGCCCTTTGCACAAAAGCGGGATAGAAGGACCAGTTGGAAAAGATTTCTGCCATGCGGCGGCTTGGCCGCACTGAGGCTGCCATGCCCCATCCTGCCGGCCTGAGCCATCCGGCCGGGCGGCGCAGCGCCCCGCCAAGGCCAGCCGACCCATCGGCAAGACATCCTTGGGGCTGCCGTGGCTCCGTGCCGGCTGCATGGCTTGCCCATCTGAGCCGATGCAGGGTTGCGGTGCGGGCCGGGTTCCGCTTTAGCCCTGCCGATGCTTGCTCCTCGCTCTGACCTGCCCTTGCTGAGCCGAGTCGTCCTGGCCAGCGCCAGCCGTCCGTGGCGCGTGCTGCTGCTGGGGCTGCTGCTGGCGGCAGGGTGCATCTGGCTGGCCGCGACCCGGCTGCAGGTCACGACCGACGTGGACGGCCTGTTCGCCGCGACGCTGCCGTGGAAACAGCGGGAGGCCGAGCTGAAGCACCTGTTCCCGCAGTTCAACGACCTGCTGGTGGCGGTGGTGGAGGCCGATGCGCCGGAGATGGCGGACGCCACCGCCAACGGGCTGGCTGCCGCCCTGCAAAGCGATCCCGCGCATTTCCGCACCGTGCGCCGCCCGGACGTGTCGCCGTTCTTTGCCCAGGAGGGCTTCCTGCTGCTGGACCGCCCGGTGCTGCAATCCCTGCTGGACCAGACCATAGACGCTCAGCCCTTCCTGGGGCAGCTCGTCGCCGACCCCAGCGCTCGCGGCCTGTTCGCGGCGCTGTCGCTGGTGGCGCGTGGCGTTGAGCAAGGGGTGAGCCTGCAGGCATTCGAGGCACCGCTGCGCGGCTTCCATGCCGCCCTGTCTGCCGCAGCCGCCGGACACCCGGAGCCGCTGTCCTGGCAGCGGCTGCTGTCCGGCAAGGTATCGGAGCTGGGTGGACCCTACCGCTTCGTCCTGGCGCAGCCGGTGCTGGACTACGGCGCGCTGCAGCCCGGCGCTGCCGCGGCGAAGGTGCTGCGCGCCGCGGCGGCACAGCAGGAATTCGTCGCCGCCGGACAGGCCCGGGTGCGCGTGACAGGCTC
>CAXTDP010000137.1:0-10290 GCA_964242295.1 uncultured Acetobacteraceae bacterium
GCGGCGGCGAAGCAGGAATTCGTCGCCGCCGGGCAGGCCCGGGTGCGGGTGACAGGCTCGGTCGCGCTGGCGGACGAGGAATTCGCCACAGTGGCGCAGGGCGCCGTGGCCGGCCTGGTGGGCAGCACGGTGCTGGTCGTGGTCTGGCTGGCGTTCGCAGTCAGGTCCTGGCGGCTGATCGTGCCTATCGTGCTGACGCTGTTCCTCGGGCTGCTGCTGACGACGGGGTTCGCCACGCTGACGTCCAACCCGCTCAACCTGATCTCGGTGGCCTTCGCCATCCTGTTCGTCGGCATCGCCGTGGACTTCGCCATCCAGTTCTGCGTGCGGTTCCGGGAGGTGCAGCTCCATGCCGCGGACCTGAACGACGCGCTCGCCGGCACCGCGCGGCGGGCGGGCAAGCAGATCCTGGTCGCGGCGGCGGCGACGGCTGCGGGGTTCCTCGCCTTCGTGCCGACAGACTTCACCGGGGTTGCCGAGTTGGGACTGATCGCCGGCGGCGGGATGCTGATCGCATTTGCCTGCACCCTGCTGTTCCTGCCGGCGGCGTTGACGCTGTTCCGGCCGCAGGCGGCTGCCGCCGAGGTCGGGTTCACGGGCTTGCGCCCGCTGGACCAGGCCCTGGAGCGGTGGCGCTGGCCGCTCCTGGCCGTGTTTGCCGTGCTGGCGGCACTCGGTGCGGCCGTCATGCCACGCCTGCAATTCAACAGTGACCCGCTGAGCACCAAGGACCCCAACACCGAGGCGATGCGGACCCTGGCCGACCTTGCCTCCAACCCGCTGACCAACCCTTATACCATTGACATCCTGGCGCCAGACGCGGCAGCGGCGGACGCGGCGGCTGCCCGGGTGACGTCGCTGCCGCTGGTGGGGCAGGTCATCACGCTCAGCAGCTTCGTGCCGAAGGAGCAGCCGGAGAAGCTGGCCCTGATCGCCGATGCCGCCGGGCTGCTGGGGCCGACCTTGGAGCCGCGCAGCCCGGCGGCGCCCGTCAGCCCGGCCGATATCCGCCTGGCCGCCCGGGCCGCGCTGTCCCAGATGGACCGTGCCCTGCCGCGCCTGCCGCCAAACCATCCTCTGGCGGACGTCGCCGGGGACCTGCAGGCGATGGCCATCGCGCCAGACGCGACGGTGATGGCGGCCAATGCGGCGCTGACCCGCTTCCTGCCGGACCAGATCGGCCGGCTGCGCTTGGCGCTGTCCGCGTCGCCGGTCACCCTGGCGAGCATTCCGCCGGAGATCGCGCGGGACTGGCGCCTGCCGGACGGCCGGGTTCGCGTCCAGGTCGCGGGGCGGCCGGAGTCGGTCGGCAACGAGGGGCTGCGCGCTTTCGCCGGGCAAGTGCAGGCTGCGGTGCCGGAGGCCGGGGGATCGGCCATCACCATCGCCGCCACCGCGCGCACGATCATCGGCGCGTTCGAGCGTGCCGCGGCAGGCGCCTTGCTGGCGATTACCCTGATCCTGTTTGCGGCGCTGCGGCGCCCGCGGGACGTGCTGCTGGTGCTTGCGCCATTGCTGCTGTCGGGGCTGCTGACGGTGCTGGCTGCGGTACTGCTGCCACTGGAGCTGAACTTCGCCAACATCATCGCCCTGCCGTTGCTGCTGGGGGTTGGGGTGTCGTTCAACATCTACTTCGTGATGAACTGGCGGGATGGATTACGGGGACACTTGGCATCGCCGACCGCGCGGGCCGTGATGTTCTCGGCGCTGACGACGGCGACGGCGTTCGGGTCGCTGGCGCTGTCGCGGCATCCCGGAACCGCCAGCATGGGGACGCTGCTGCTGCTCAGCCTAGGCTGCACCTTGCTGGCGAGCCTGGTGTTCGTGCCGGCGCTGCTTGCCACGATGGCGCCGCAAACCCGCGTAATGCCGCCGCAATCTGTTTGTTAAATAGTCTGGTGTTGGATGCCTCACGAAGGGGCAAGGTGAATATCATGGCGTTCGTGCGTACCGGGTTGATCATCGTGGCGTTGGTGCTGGGCTGGAGCGCGGTGCGGGCGCATCCCATGCGGTTGCCTGAGCTGGTCCCGACCGCTCAACCAGCGCCGTAACTGGTCAGCACTGCACCGGCGCCTGCCAACGCGGCGCGCACTTCGGGGTCACATAGCGCGGCCAGCTCCGCCTCGTGCTCGTAATCCGGCATCAGCCGGGTCAGCAGGGCGTCGCGGTGCGTGGCGGGATGGAAGTAGATTTCTGACATGCCGCCGGGCAGCCGGGGCGCCAGGGCAGCCAACCGGGCGGCAGTCATGTGGCCGCTCCAGGCGATGCCGAAGACGTGGTCATTGGTTTGCAGCCCGGCGTGGCGGGCCTGACGGCGCAGCAGCCGGGTCCAGCCATGCAACGCACGGGCGCCAGGACCTTGTGGAACGCCGAGTGCCGCCATGACTGCGGGCGGTTCCGCGGGAACGCGTATGGCCGGCAGGCCGAACTCCCGCCCAACCTCGATCATCATGCGGCCGACTGTAGGGTGCAGGTGCATGTGCTTGTGCGCGTTGGCGTGATCCAGGCGTAATCCAGTGGCGGCGAAGGCTTGATACTGCGCCCGGATTTCGTGCCGGAGTTGGCGGCGGATGGCGGGGCGGATGAAGTAGTTGAGTCCCAGGCGGAACTGGTCCGACGGAAATTGGCCGGCGTCGTCCACCAGTCCAGGTGATGCGGATGGCTCGGCAGCCGGGCCTTCAATGACCACCAGATGCAGCCCGACCCGCAGCCTCGGCATCGTCCGCGCCCGGCGCACGGCATCCGCCGCGGCAGGGCCTGCGACCATCAGGCTGGCAGTGGACAGCAGGCCGCCGCGATGGGCTTGCTCGACGGCTTCGTTGACACCCAGGGATAGGCCGAAGTCGTCGGCTGAAAGAATGACGCGGCGGGTGAGAGACAAGAACTGCTGCCTCCTTCTCCCTCTCCCTCCGAGAGAGGGTCGGGGTGAGGGAAGCCGCAAGAACGCCCCCGGCTGATCAAGAACAACCGTCCTGCTGCCGAGCCAAAGATGATGCGTGCGGTCTCCCTCACCCCAACCCTTTCCCGGAGGGAGAGGGAGCTAGGCCGCCGTGTTGCGCTCGCGCAGGAACTGGAAGAACTCCACGCCCTCGCGCAGGCGGCGCTTCATCATCTGCGGGCTGCGTACCATCTCGCCGACGATCGAGGCGATCTTCGGCGCACGGAAATAGAAGCGCTTGTAGAACGCCTCCACGCTGTCGAAGATCTCGGTGTGGCTCAGGATGCCGGGGTAGTGCAACGGGGCGATCTGCACGCCGCGCTCGTCAATCAGTTCGGCATTCGCCGCATCCAGCCAGCCGTTCTGAACCGCCTGGTCATACAGGTAGGTCCCGGGATACGGCGCAGCCAGAGACACCTGCATCGTATGCGGGTTCAGTTCCACGGCATACTTGATCGTCTGCTCGATGGTCTCCTTGGTCTCGCCGGGGAGGCCGAGGATGAAGGTGCCGTGGATCTTGATGCCCAACTCGTGGCAGTCCTTGGTGAACTTGCGGGCGACATCCACCAGTAAGCCCTTCTTGATGTTGTGCAGGATCTGCTGGTTGCCGCTCTCGTAGCCAACCAGCAGCAGGCGCAGCCCGTTGGCCTTCAGAACCTCAAGCGTCTTGCGCGGCACGTTCGCCTTGGCGTTGCAGGACCAGGTGACACCCAGCTTGCCCAACTCTTTTGCGATGGCCTCGGCCCGCGGCAGGTTGTCGGTGAAGGTGTCGTCGTCGAAGAAGAACTCGCGCACCTGCGGGAAGTCCCGCATGGCCTGCTTGATCTCGGCGGCCACGTGCTCCGGGCTGCGGACGCGGTAGCGGTGCCCGCCCACGGTCTGCGGCCACAGGCAGAAGGTGCAGCGGCTCTTGCAGCCCCGTCCCGTGTAGATCGAAAGGTAGGGATGCAGCAGATAGCCGATGAAGTAGTCCTCGATCCGCAGGTCGCGCTTATACACCTCGCTGACGAAGGGCAGCTTGTCCATGTCCTCCAGGATTTCGCGGTCCCGGTTGTGCACGACTTCGCCCCGGCGGTCCCGGTAGCTGATGCCGTCCACGTCGGCGAAGTCACGGCCCTCCGCCACTTCGAGGCAGGTGAAGTCGAACTCGTTGCGGGCGACGAAATCAATCACCGGTGCCGCTGCCAGGCTTTCCGCCGGCTGCACGGCGACCTTGGCACCGACGAAGCCGATCTTGAGCCCGGGGTTCGCATCCTTCAGCGCCTGAGCCACCTTCACATCGCTCGCGAACGAGGGCGTGCTGGTGTGGATCACGCATAGCTCATGCTGCTTGGCGGCGGCCAGCACCGGCTCCATCCCCATGCGGGCCGGCGGCGCGTCAATCAGCTTGCTGCCGGGCACGAGGGCGGCGGGCTGCGCCAGCCAGGTGGGATACCAGAACGACTTGATCTCCCGCTTCGCCTGGTAACGCGACCCGGCGCCGCCGTCGAACCCGCCGAACGAGGGTGGCTGCAGGAACAGGGTCTTCATCATCGCGAGGTCATCCCTTTGTGGGAGAAAGGCTGGGGTGGAGGCCAGACCGGGACAGGCTGGTGCGCGACACCGCAATTGGGCGCGTGGCGCGGAGCGTCTGGCCACGCCATGCGACCTGGTCGGTCCAGTAGCTGGCCAGGATTACCGAAACGGAAAACAGGTCGCGCAAAGGCAGAAGCCAGATCGGTAGCCCCGGTGCAAGGCCCAACTGCCGCTCGACCCCCGACGCCGAGGCGCCGCGCACGGCCCAGGCCGATGCGAACACCAGCCAGGTCCAGGTGTCGCCGCCGGACAGTCCTACCAGCAGCGCAGACCAGAATAGCGGGAACTGCACGGCGGAGAAGGCGAACTCGACCGGCACCAGCGACTGGATCGTGCGCGCCCAGCGCAGTTCGTGCTGGAACAAGGCGGGCATCCGGGTTTCCGGCACGGTGGTCGCCGGAACGGTGCTGGCAAGCGCAATACTCAGGCCGCGCGCGCGCACCAGCCGCCCCAGCACGGCGTCGTCGGCCAGGTGGTCGGACAAGGCGGGCAGGCCGCCGATCCAGTCCAGCGTGTTACGGTGCAGCGCCATCGTGGCGCCCATGCAATCCTGCCGTCCCATCGCCCGGGCCAGCAGCGCGCCAGGGAGAAAGGCATGGTTGATCCCAGCCGATCCCAGCCGGCCCGTCAGGCTGTCTCCGGATGGCAGTCCGGCATACAGCGTCGTCACCAACCCAACGTCCGGCGCAGCTAGGCTGCGCACCAGGCTGTCGAGGTAATCGGGAGCGGCATGGATGTCGCTATCGGCGATCACCAGCACGTCGTGTTTTGCCTCTGGCAGCATGTTGATGAGGTTGGCGACCTTACGGTTGGCGCCGTGCGGCGTCGGGTCCACGACCACCGCCATGTCCACGCCCGGGAAACGCGCTCGCAGTCGGCGCAGCACCCGCAACGCCGGGTCGGCGGCATCCTGCACGCCGAACACGAGCTGAAAAATTGGGTAATCCTGCTTGCAGTAGCTAGCCAGGGCAGCTTCCAGCAACGGCTCGTCGCCATGCAGGGGCTTCAGCACCGTCACCGGCGGGCGGATGGCAGGCGCCGCAGTCGGCTGGCGGCTGAACCGGCGCACGGCTAGCCAGCCCGCGGCGGATTGTGCCACGCCGGCCAAAGTGAGGCCGGCCAGGACGGTGGATACAGGATCTATCAAGCGATGCTCCGGATCAGCAAGCGGGAGTCAGGACAGGGTTCCGCCGGACAGGTCGGCGATCTTGCGCTTCAAGCTGGCAATCAGCGCCCCGGCGTCTCCGGCGCTGAGCAGCGAGCGGAAGTCCGACCGTTGCACCGCAGCTTGGCTGATGGTGGCGTTGAGGTAAACGTCCACCGCCTTCCATCCCGAGGGTCCGCGGCGCATCACGTAGTCAATCCGCGTCGGCGCCCCGCCGGCAGGCACGATCTGCGTCGCCACCACCTGGTCGGCACCGATGTTGCGGCTGTCCGGCAGCACCTCCAGCTTCTCGCCGCCGAAGCTGTCGAAATTGGCGACATAGGAGGCGACGGTGTAGCGGCGGAATACGTCCAGCAACTGCGACTGCTGCGCCGGCGGCAGTCCGGCCCAACGCGGCCCCACCACGGTCTGCAGGGTCGCGGCGAGGTCGAAAGCGCGGTCCACCAGGGGGGACAGTGCCGCGAAGCGCTGCGGGAACGGTGTGGCCTTGCCGGAGTGCATCGCCTGGATCAACCCGGCATTCAGCGCCGCGATCGGCGCCGCCGTATCGGGGTCGGCAGCCCGCGCTGCCACGGGGGCAAGCAGCGCCGCAAGCAGGACGCCACGGCGGGACAGGCGCATCAGGTCAGCCGGCATCCGCCCCACGCCCCACGCCCTGCTGCCCCAGTGCGTTCATGACGGTGGCCACGATGTCCCTAGCGCCCAATTTCGCCTCGACGATCTGCGCTGTGGGGGTGTTATGGTCTATGAAGTAGTCCGGCAGCGTCATGCTGCGGACCTTCACGCCGCCGTCCAACAGGCCGCGCATCGCCAAGTGCTGCAAGACGTGCGCGCCGAAGCCGCCCATGCTGCCTTCCTCCACGACGACCAGGACTGCGTGGTGCCGGGCCAGTTGCTCGACCATTGCGGTATCGAACGGCTTGGCAAATCGGGCGTCGGCGACGGTGGTGGACAGGCCGCGCGCTCCCAGCTCATCCGCCGCACGAAGGCTGTCGGCAAGCCGGGTGCCGAGGCTGAGGATAGCGACCGACGAGCCTTCCCGCAGGATGCGCCCGCGTCCGATCGCCAGCGGAGTGCCGCGTGCGGGCAGTTCCAGCCCGGTGCTCTCGCCGCGCGGGTAGCGGATGGCGCTGGGCCGGTCGTCTATGATGGCCGAGGTGGCGACCATGTCCATCAGCTCGACCTCGTCGGAGGGCGCCATCAGCACGATGCCTGGCAGGCAGCCGAGGTAGGCGAGGTCGAAGCTGCCGGCATGGGTCGCGCCGTCCGCGCCCACCAGGCCCGCGCGGTCTATGCCGAAGCGGACGGGAAGGTGCTGCAGCACCACGTCGTGCACGACCTGGTCGTAGGCGCGCTGCAGGAACGTGCTGTAGATGGCGCAGTAGGGCTTCATGCCCTCCGTAGCCATCCCGGCGGCGAAGGTCACCGCGTGCTGCTCGGCGATGCCCACGTCGAAGGTGCGGTCGGGGAAGCGCTTGGCGAAGCGGTCCAGCCCGGTGCCGCTCGGCATGGCGGCGGTGATGGCGACGATGCGAGAATCGGCCTCGGCCTCGGCGATCAGCGCATCGGCGAAGATCCGGGTATATTGTGGCGGGCCGGGCGGTGCCTTGGCCTGTTCCCCGGTGATGACGTTGAACTTGCTGACGCCGTGATACTTGTCGGGCGATGCTTCCGCCGGGGCGTAGCCGTGGCCCTTCTTGGTGATGACGTGCAGTAGAATCGGCCCGGCTTCCTCCGCCTCGCGCAGGTTGCGCAGCACCGGCAGCAGGTGGTCCAGGTTGTGGCCGTCAATCGGGCCGACGTAGTAGAAGCCCATCTCCTCGAACAGCGTCCCGCCGGTCAGGATGCCGCGCGCATACTCCTCCGCCCGCCGCGCCGTGCGCTCCAGCCCGCGGGGGAAGTGCTTGGCCATGCGGCCAGCAAGGTCGCGCAGGTTCAGGAACGACCGGCTGCTCATCAGCCGCGACAGGTAGGCGCTCATGGCGCCCACCGGGGGCGCGATGCTCATGTCGTTGTCGTTCAGGATCACCAGCAGGCGGCCGCGGCGGGCGCCGGCGTTGTTCATGGCTTCATAGGCCATGCCCGCGCTCATGGCGCCATCGCCGATCACTGCGACGACGTGGCGGTCCTCGATCCCCTGCAAGTCGTTCGCCACCGCCATGCCCAGCCCGGCGGAAATGCTGGTGCTGCTATGCGCCGCGCCGAAGGGGTCGTATTCGCTTTCGCTGCGCCGGGTGAAGCCTGAAAGCCCGCCGGGCTGGCGCAGGGTGCGTATCCGGTCGCGCCGGCCCGTAAGAATCTTGTGCGGGTAGGCCTGGTGGCCGACGTCCCACAGCAGGCGGTCGCGCGGAGTGTCAAACACGGCATGCAGGGCAACCGTCAATTCCACGACGCCCAGCGATGCGCCTAGGTGCCCACCGGTGGTGCTGACGACGTCCACCGTCTCCGCCCGCAGCTCGTCGGCAACCTGCCGGAGTTGCTCGGCCGAGAAGTTGCGCAGGTCGGCCGGCGTTTGAACACGGTCAAGCATCGGGGTGGCGGGACGGCCTGGGAGCTGGATGCTCGCATTCATGGGTCTGGTCTGCTCCCCGCGCATGGTAGGCCGGGTGAAATCCGGCCCATGCGGCGTCTAAGTTGTTGCACCGGTCACGTCAGGCAGCCCCGGCTGGTCCATCGCGCGGCACCTACTCCGGCCGAAAGAACCACGTAAGCCCGAAATAGGGCAACACCGGCCAATGACATGGGCGTGACACCGTTGCATGACTAATCTCAACCTGTCCGGCATCATCCCAACTTGCCCGGCTGCCCCATGTAACGGTCCGCCACACTACCCAACGTGGGGAGCCTGTGCCATACCGCGGCGCGCGGCCTGCCCAGATGTTGCATTCATGCCACAGTTATGGGCGATAGGGCACACACGGGCGCTACAAACGCATAGATGCGATAGGCTGGCCGTTGCTGCCCCAGGTGTCTGCGCCTGGTACGGGATCGGCAGGTCGTGGAGGTAGAGTGGATGATGCGTGTCGTCTTGGCCCAACCCAGGGGTTTCTGCGCCGGCGTGGAGCGGGCAATTGAAATCGTGGAACGGGCATTGGCCAAGTTCGGCCCGCCGATCTATGTCCGGCACGAGATCGTCCACAACCGCCATGTCGTTGAGGATCTGCGCACCCGCGGCGCCGTATTCGTGGACGAGCTGGACGAGATACCACCGGGCGCCATGACTGTGTTCAGCGCGCACGGCGTCGCCAAGCGCGTCGAGGAACTGGCCCGGGAGCGTCGCCTGCCGGTGATCGATGCGACGTGTCCCCTCGTGGCCAAGGTCCACCAGGAAGGCCGCCGCTATGCCGCCCAGGATCGCGAAATCGTGCTTGTGGGGCATGCTGGCCATGCCGAGGTCGAGGGCACGATCGGCCAGATTCCCGGCCCGGTCCACCTGGTGCAGACCGTGGACGACGTGGCAACCCTGCAGGTCGGCACCCCCGACCGGCTGGCGTACGTGACGCAGACAACTTTGTCCGTGGATGACACCCGAGGCATCATCAGCGCACTGAAAAGCCGCTTTCCCGCCATTGTGGGGCCGGACGTGCGCGACATCTGCTACGCGACGCAGAACCGGCAGCAGGCGGTTCACGATCTGGCGAAGCAGGTGGACGTGATCCTGGTCGTCGGCTCCCGCAACAGCAGCAACAGCAACCGCCTGCGGGAGATCGGGCAGGAGTTGGGAAAACCGAGTTATCTTATTGATGACGCGAGCGCATTGCAGCCGGAGTGGTTCCTGGGTGTAGAGTCCGTGGGCCTGACGGCCGGGGCGAGCGCGCCGGAAATGCTGGTCCAGGGCGTGCTGGACGGGCTGCGGCAGATGCGGGACGTGCAAGTGTCCACGCTGCCCGGCGTTGCTGAAGACGTGAAGTTCAAGTTTCCGGCCGAGCTGAGCTAGGCCGAAGGAGTCAAATATGTCCGTTCCAATGAGGCAAGTGGCGCGCGTGGGCGCCTACGTGGTCAAGCAGCACATGCTGGGCCGCAAGCGCTATCCGCTGGTGCTGATGCTGGAGCCGCTGTTCCGCTGCAACCTGGCGTGCTCCGGCTGCGGCAAGATCGATTATCCCGCGCCGATCCTGAACCAGCGACTGTCGGTTGCCGACGCCCTGGCGGCTGCGGACGAGTGCGGCGCCCCCGTCGTCAGCATCGCCGGCGGCGAGCCGCTGCTGCACAAGGAGATGCCGGAGATCGTCCGCGGCCTGCTGGCGCGGAAGAAGTTCATCTACCTCTGCACCAACGCGCTGCTGCTTGAGAAGAAGATGGACGACTATACGCCGCATCCGGACTTCTCCTGGGACGTGCACCTGGACGGTGACCGGGAGATGCACGACCGGGCGGTGAGCCAGGAAGGCACCTATGACCGCGCCGTCGCCGCCATCAAGGAGGCGAAGCGCCGGGGCTTCCGCGTCAGCATCAATTGCACTCTGTTCGACGGGGCGCAGGCGGAGCGGGTAGGCAAGTTCTTCGACGACGTGATGGCGATGGGCGTGGACGGGATCATGACCTCGCCGGGCTATGCGTACGAGCGGGCGCCGGACCAGACGCACTTCCTGTCGCGGCAGAAGACCAAGCA
>CAXTDP010000138.1:0-10272 GCA_964242295.1 uncultured Acetobacteraceae bacterium
CTCGATGCGCGCCGGGTGCAGGTGCCGGGCGTGCTGGTGGACTGCGTGGTGCTGGCGGAGCCGGAGAACCACTGGCAAACCTACGCCCAGCGGCACAATGGCGCTTTTTCCGGCCAGATCCGCGTGCCGCTGGACCGCATAGCGCCGCTGCCGCTCGACGAGCGCAAGGTAATTGCCCGGCGCGCGGCGATGGAGCTGCCGCCCGGCGGCGTCGTGAACCTCGGCATCGGCATGCCGGAAGGGGTGGCGGCGGTGGCGGCGGAGGAGCGCGTGCTGAAGTATCTGACGCTGACCGCCGAACCCGGCGTGATCGGCGGGATGCCGCAGAGCGGGCTGAACTTCGGCGTGTCGCTAAACCCTGACGCAGTGATTCAGCAGAACCAGCAGTTCGACTTCTACGACGGCGGCGGGCTGGACATGGCCTGCCTGGGCATGGCGCAGGCGGACGGGCAGGGCAACGTCAATGTCAGCCGCTTCGGCAAGCGCCTGGCCGGCGCCGGCGGCTTCATCAACATCAGCCAGAACGCGCGCAAGCTGGTCTTTGCCGGCACGTTCACCGCCGGCGGCTTGCAGGTCGCCATCGAGGACGGGCGCCTGCGCATCGTGCAGGAGGGCCGCAGCCGCAAGTTCATCGAGGCCGTCGAGCAGGTGACGTTCAGCGGTGGCCTGGCGGGCGAAACCGGGCAGCCCGTGTTCTATGTCACCGAGCGGTGCGTGCTGCGGCGCACCGCAGAGGGCATGGAGCTGACGGAGGTGGCGCCCGGCATGGACATCGGACGCGACATCCTGGCCCACATGGACTTCCACCCGATCGTGCGCGACCCCCGGCCCATGGACCCACGGCTGTTCCAGCCGGAGCCGATGGGCCTGGAGCGGCGGCTGCTGAGCCTCGGACTGGCCGACCGCATCAGCTACGACGCCGAGCGAAACACCCTGTTCATCAACTACGAAGGGTTCCACGTCCGCGCGCTCGACGACGTGGAGATGGTGCGGCGCGAGGTCGAGGGGCAATGCCGCGCCATCGGGCGCCGGGTTGCGCTGGTGGTGAACTATGACGGGTTCACCTTAGACTCGGCGGTGTCGGACGCCTGGTTCTCCATGATCGCCTACTTGGAGGACCGCTACTACACGGCCGCGTCCCGATATACGACCAGCGCCTTCATGCGGCTGAAGTTGGGGGCGGGGCTGACGGAGCGGCAGTTGAAGCCGCACGTGTTCGAGACGGCGCCCGAAGCGCACGCCTTCGCGGCCGTGCAAAGGCCGGCGGTTCCGGGCCGGGCGGACTGATCCTCTCCGGGCCGCTTCGGACCAAGCCTTGGGCTGTTCCCGAACCAGCCAAGGCACGCGCGGCCAGCGATGCCGGCCAAGCTGACGCTAGCGCGGCGTCAGCTTTCACGAGCCGGCGGGGTTGCCGGGGCGGGGCGGGGCTTGGAGGCTCGGCTTGAGCCAGTTGACGACCGTGCCGATCTGCTGCTCGTCCATCAGGGCGGGCGCGTGGCCGCAATTGGGGAACTCGACGAGGTCCGCACGCGGGCCGCGCCGGGTCATCTCCTTTGCGGTGCTTGGCAGCAGCAGGTCGGAGTCTGCGCCACGCAGCACCAGGGTCGGGCAGCGGATCGTATCCCAGTAGCTCCAAAGGCTCAGGTTGAAGAACAGTCCCGGGCGGAACGCGGCAGTGATCTCCGGGTCGCACAGCTTGTGCCAGCCGCCGCCCTTCACCTCGGTCACGCTGTGCCGGGCCAGGTGTTCCCACTCGTCATTGGTGAGCTGCCCAAACGGCGCCAGCACCGTGCGGTAATGGGCGACAACTGATGCCAGGTCCGGAAAGCTGAGCGGCGCGTTGCGGACCGAGTTGGCCAGGCGGTGCAGGGCCTGCCAGGGCAGGAACGGGCCGATGTCGTTCACCACCAGACGGCGGATCGGCGAGTTCTCCTGCCCGGCCAGCACCATGCCGATCAGCCCGCCCAGGGACGTGCCGATCCAGTCCACGCTGGGAACGCCCAGCCGGGCGATGACCGTCGTAAGGTCTATGGCGTATTGCGGCAGGTTGTACTCCTGCGGGTCGTGGAGCCAACCGCTGCGGCCACGGCCGGCAAGGTCCGGGCAGATGACCCGCCAGCCCTCCCGGGCCATCGCGAAGGCAAGCAGGTCGAAGTCCCTGCCTTGCCGGGACAAGCCGTGCACGCAGACGGCCACCCGGTCCGATGCCGGGTCCCCCCACTCGACATAAGCAATGCGGTGGAAGCCGCGCTTGGAGATGCTTGATACCCAGCCCCCCCGGTCGGGCTGCGGCATTCGCTTGGGCGCCTGCGTAGCCGGCTGCCCGGGCGCGTAGTCTAGGGGAGCATTCAAGCGGTCAACTCCATTGCTGCTGAAAACCGGGAAGCTGATCCGCACGGTCGGAAGCACTATCGGGGAAGAGCATGCAAAGTCCAAGTAGCTGGCTTGGTTCAAACACTTGTCAGCTTGGGCCTGTAATCGCCGCCGTGCATCCCGGGACCGCTCCAACGCACGATGGGCCGCACGCTTGGACACCTGAGCAGCGCTTCGTTGCCGCGGTCAGGAGCTATGCCGGAACCTGGGTGACGCGGTGATCAGGCGGCGTTCTGTGCTGGCGTGCTGGTGACCTCGACGCCGTTGCGGCATGTGACGCCTTGGACGACTTTGGGTAACTGGGTCTCGCCCTGCAGCCGCCGCCAGGTCCTGGCAGCCGCCATCACCAGCTTGAACACCCTCAGCCGGGCGGTGTCCTGTGACAGCGCGCCCTTGGTGCGGACGGTGCGGTGCCTGACCGTGGCACCGCCGGGCACCTGGCCGGAGTGTTCTCGACCAGCGCCTCGGCCATGCGGAGCGGCGCTGGGCCGAGGGCTGCCGCAACGCGGCCGAGCTTTGGCGCGGACTGCGCGAAGAGCGAGGCTCCGAGGGCGAAAACAACGCTCCTGCGTGGCTTCGCCGAGGGCTTGTTGCGCGACATCAATGCCGTGCGAGCGGCGCTGGCACATCCGTGAAGCGACGGTCCCACCGAAGGGCATGTCAACCGCTTAAAGCTGCTGAAACAGCAGATGCACGGCCGCGCCAAGTTCAACCTGCTGCGCCGCCGCGTCCTGCACGCCGCCTGGCCGGGACAATGAAAGACGGGCACCATACCGAAACCCAACTGCACCAAAAACGCGGATGAACCGCAACGGGGATCCCGCTGGAGTTGGGTCTACTACTTTAATTAAGCATGGAAAGGCGTGACGCAGTCGGCGGGGTTGTTCTTGGATGGCCTGCTGGCGCAACGGCCCAGAATCGCCCGCCGCCTCGGCCCGCATCCAGCCTGTCTTGCGCCGCTCTGGCCCCAGCAGGCCATCCAAGAACAACCCCGCCGACTACGCCACGCGCTCTTGCGTGAACAACGGACGCATACGGGCTTTCACATCGCCCAACGACGACGCCCACAGCTCCAGCGTCGCCTCCATCGAGGCCCCCACCGTCCATGCAGTCCAAATTGCCGGAACCCACCGATCCAACATAGGAACTGCAACTGTAATGGTAGGAAGTCCACCCTCCCGTTTCGAACCTCGATAACCGCAGCATACCAAATCCTAATTATGCCCTTGCAACGGTCCGTGCCACCAAGGTTCGCTTCTCATAATTCCTTGGGAAAGGCGTGGCTCGAAAAAGCCATTCTGGAAGCCATCTCTGGAGTGCGATCACGTGGGCAACCTGGCGAGGACGCGACCAACAGCCATCCTGATGGTGGCGCTCGCCGCCGCCGTATGGGCGCCCGGCTCATCCAGCGCGCAATCCATCGTGCCGCCGTATATGGATGTGATCGTTGGCGCCACGGTGCCGACCCCGGCGATGACAGCCAAACAGAATGTCCTCGCGTTGAACACGGGCATGTTCGAGCTGTATGGCGAGGCCGGGCAGCTCGTGCAGGGAAGCATCCTGGCGCAGCACCCGGTGATTCTCGGCCTGTTCTCGGGCGCCGGCGGCCGGTTCATCCTCTACCGCCCCGGCAAGCCGCCCCTCGAAGGCGCGTCCGTACCCGAAGTCTACCAACTGTTGAAATCAGTCGGTCACAGCGTGATGGCACTGGGGGTCGTCGTGGGACCGCACATCGGCAAGCCAGATGACCAGTCGTGGCAGCCATCGCTCGCGAGCTACCGCGTCCGCCTCAAGGCGGCGCTGGACAGCATCGATGCCACGACGATGCCGGTGGAATGGCGCGACAACAACCGTGCCCTCATCTCGGAAAACATCGCCTTCATTGACTAGGTGACAACGGACGGCGTGATCTCGTTCGCGGCGGTGCAGGCGTTCGCCGCGAAGCAGAAAGAGCCGCTCAAGCGAAACATCCAGTGGGCGGCCGACACGCAGGTGAAGCACTGGATGGGCGTCCTGGCCGACTGGAAGCAACAGCTCGGGCCGGATTGGGACCGGGTCTATGCGGCGAGCAACACGATCTATGTCGCCCGGCAGAACAACGTGCTGTTCAGCGTGCTGGCTCAATTCTTCGCGCCCGACGACATCAACACGAGGCTGATACTGATCGAAACGGTGTCGTTCACGACGACGCCAAGCGACATGCTGGAGTCGCTGACCCGGATCATCTCGGACCGCACCGTGGGCCAGACATTCTTCGGCGACGCGGCCCTGATGGACTACGAGCTGATGGGTGGCGACGCCCGCGACACCATCGTGGCCGAGACGAAGGCGCGCGGGATGGCGACGCACCTGCCGCCGCGCGTGCCGTTCGGCTCGCACCAATGGCCGACGCTGGTGACCCCTGGCCCAGGTCCGACCTCGCTCGCCGACCTTCATTAGGGCCGGATCAAGCGCTCCCACGCCCAACGCCAGGAAAGCCCATATGGACCTGAACACCATCACCCGGGTGATGCGGCCGGCTGTGCCCGGCGACGTCGCGGGCTGGCCTCCGGGCCACGCCTGGCTGGGTGGGGGAACCTGGCTGTTCTCGGAACCGCAGCCAAGGCTCGACACCCTCGTGGACGTGGAGGCGTTCCGGTGGCCGTCGCTTGCGATCACTGACGATGGGCTGGAGATTGCCGCGACGTGCCGCATCATCGAACTGGACAGCTACAAGCCGCCCGTCGAGTGGACGGCGGGGCCGCTGCTCCGGGAGTGCTGCCGGTCGCTGCTGGCATCGTTCAAGATCATGAACACGGCCACGGTGGGCGGGAACATCTGCATGTCGCTCCCTGCCGGCGCGCTGATCGCGCTGACGGTGGCGCTGGAGGCGCGATACACGCTGTGGCCGCGCGACGGCCAGCCAAGGATCGTCCGGGCCGCCGACTTCGTCCTGGGCGACCATAGCAACATCCTGCGGCCGGGCGAGTTGCTGCGCAGCGTCACCGTCCCCGCGTCGTCGCTGGTGAAACGCCATGCTTTTCGCCGGGCCACGCTAACGCATTTGGGACGGTCGGCCGCCATGTTGATCGGCACGCAGACCCCGGGAAGCACCGACCTGCTGTTGACGATCACTGCTGCGACGCCGCGGCCCGTGCAGCTTTACTTCCCCGCCGCTCCGGACGCGGCCTCGCTACGCCATGCCATTCAAGCCAGGGTCGCCGACGACGCATTCTTCGACGACGTGAACGGCACCCCCGCCTACAAGCGGCACCTCACCTACCTGTTCGCCGAGCAGATACGCGAAGAACTCGGCGGAGCCGGCGCATGAGCTGCACCATCGACGGCAAGGCCATCGCGGCAACGTCGCGGCCGGGCCAGTGCTTGCGGACGTTCATCCGCGACCAGGGCATCTTCGGCGTCAAGAAGGGCTGCGACGCCGGGGATTGCGGGGCATGCACGGTGTGGCTGGACGGCAAGCCGGTGCATTCCTGCCTGGTGCCGGCGTTCCGGGCCGAGGGACATGCCGTGACCACCATCCAGGGCCTCGCGCCTGAGGGCGGCGGGCTGCACCCCATGCAGCAAGCGTTCCTAGACGCGCAGGCGTTCCAATGCGGGTTCTGCGCCGCCGGGATGATCATGACCGCGGCGTCGCTGGATGCGGAGCAGCGGGACGACCTGCCGCGCGCACTGAAGGGCAACCTTTGCCGCTGCACGGGATACCGCGCGATCACCGACGCGCTGCACGGCGTGGTCGCGGCCGAGGCGGATGTAGCGGGCAAGGCTTGCGGCGCCAGCCTGCCGAACCCCTTCAGCGAAGGCATCGTCACGGGCCATGCCCGATACACGATGGACGTGGCGGTGGAGGGGATGCTGCACATGAAGGTGCTCCGCTCCCCGCACGCCCATGCCGCAATCCGTGGCATTGACCGAACGGCGGCCCTGGCAGTGCCGGGCGTGGTCGAGGTGTTCACCTGGGAGGATGTGCCGCGGCGGCTCTACAGCACGGCCACGCACGAGGACCACTTGGTGGACCCGGACGACTCCTACATGCTGGACAGCACCGTCCGCTTCGTCGGCCAACGGGTGGCGGCGGTGGTGGCCGAGACGGAGGGCGCCGCGGAAGCCGGCTGCCGGGCGCTGATCGTTGAGTACGACCCGCTGCCGGCGGTGTTCGACCCGGTGGAGGCGATGCTGCCGGACGCGCCGGTGCTGCACGCGCCGGTGATGCACACGATGGGCGGCGAGTATCGCGGCAACATCTACACCGACATCCATGGCGAGGTCGGCAGCGTGGCCGCAGGCTTCGCCGAGGCCGACGTCGTCCACGAGAAAACCTATTCCACCTCCCGCGTGCAGCACGCGCACCTCGAAACCCACGGCTCGATCGCCTGGCGTGACGCGGACGGCCGCGTGCACGTGCGCACCAGCACCCAGGCGCCCTTCATCACGCACCAGAAGCTCGTCTACCTGTTCGGCCTGCAGGCGCGAAACCTCCATGTTTTCACGGAGCGGGTGGGTGGCGGCTTCGGCGGCAAGCAGGAGATGATCACCGAAGACCTATGCGTTCTCGCGACGCTCAAGACCGGCCGGCCCGTGAAGCTGGAATTCACGAGGGAGGAGCAGTTCACCAGCGCCACGACGCGCCACCAGATGACGACGCACGTCAAGATGGGCGCGAAGAGGGACGGCACGCTGACCGCGCTTGAGATCCGGGTGGTGTCCAACACCGGGGCCTATGGCGGCCATGCCGGGGAGACCCTGGGAGCCGCGCTCGGCAGCCCGATGTGCCTGTATCGCTGCGAAAACAAGAAGGCGACGGGTTACGCGGTTTACACGAACCTGATCCCGGGTGGCGGCTTCCGTGGCTACGGGGCGTCGCAGAGCACGTTCGCGATCGAGTGCGCGATGGACGAGATGGCACGGGCGCTCGGCATGGACGCCTACGCGATCCGCCGCAAGAACATGATCCGGCCGGCCGATCGGATAGAGTCCGTTTGGAGCGATCCCTCGGACGTGGGCTTCGGCAGCTACGGGCTTGACCAGTGCATTGACCTGGTCGAGGCGGCACTTGCCGACGGAACGGGGCTGGCCAAGCCCGAGGGCGACGAATGGGCCGAGGGCACCGGCTTCGCACTGGCGATGCTGGAATGCGGGCCGCCGACGGAGCACCGCTCGGGGGTCGAGATGGCCCTCATGCCGGATGGCCGTTTCCACCTCGCCGTAGGCTCGACCGAGATGGGCAACGGGTCCGTCACCTCGCACATGCAGATCGCGGCGTCGCACCTGGGCGGGCGTTTGGCGGACATTGACATCATCAACGCCGACACCGACCGCACGCCGTACGACACCGGCACCTTCGCCAGCACCGGCACCGTGGTGGCCGGCCAGGCCGTCGGGCTGGCGGCGGCGGCGCTTCGGGCCAACATCCTGGAGTTCGCCGGGCGGCACACGGCAACCGGCCCGGCCTCCTGGACCCTGGCGGACGGGTATGTCACCAGCGGCAACCAGCGGCTCTCGCTCGTTGACCTGCACGAGGCGGGCCAGGCCGCGGACCACCGGTTCCAGGCCAAGCGAAAGGCCTATCTTTCGCCGCGCACGGTGGCGTTCAACGCGCAGGGCATCCGCCTCGCGGTCAACCGCCTGACCGGCGCCGTGCAGATACTCCGGAGCGTGCACGCCGCCGACATCGGCCGCCTGATCAACCCGATGCAGTGCCGCGGCCAGATTGACGGGGCGGTTGCGATGGGCTTGGGATGGGCGCTGACCGAGAACATGGTCCACTCGCCGGCGGGCAAGGTGGTGAACGCCGCCTTCCGCAACTACCACATCCCCACCTACGCCGACACGCCACGGACGGAGGTGATGTTCGCCGACACCTACGACACCATTGGGCCGCTGGGTGCGAAGTCGCAGGGGGAGTGCGCCATCAACCCGGTCGCCCCCGCGGTCGCAAACGCGATCGCCGATGCGGTGGGCGTGCGGTTCACGACGCTGCCGCTGACGCCGGACCGCATCTTCGCCGACCTCATGCCGCCACAATGAGCGGCGCCGGCACGACGGTCGTCACCCAGACCAACCCGGCACCCGGGCACGCGGAGGCTTTCGCGTCCTGGCAGAACGAGACGAGCCGGGTCGTCGCGGGCTTCCAGGGCTTCCTGCGCCAGACGGTGCTGCCGCCCAGCCCACCTGCCCAGGTTGACTGGGTGATCCTGCAGCACTTCGCCGACCGGCAGTCCGCGATGGACTGGCTGCGGTCCGGTGCACGGCTGGAGCGGGTGGAAGCCGTCCAAGCGCTGGTGCTCGGGCGGGATGATGTCCACCTGGTTTCGGGCGATGGGACGGGCGGGATGTCGTCGCCGGTGTCAGCCGTGATCTCGACCCACGTGAAGCCCGGTCAGGAATTGGCATACCGGCAGTGGGAGCAGCGGATGGCGGCGGCGCAGGCGCATGCGCCGGGGTTCCAGGGCTATCGGTTGGAGCCGCCCATTCCGGGGGTTCAGGAGGACTGGCTGGCCGTCGTGAAATTCGACGGGAACGAGAGCCTTCAATCCTGGCTTGGCTGCCCCGAACGGGCGCGGCTCATCGCGGAGGCCGAGCCGTTCACGGAGGAGTTCCACACCCGGATCGCCCGGACCGGGTTCGACCAATGGTTCGACGTCACGGGTAGCGCCGGCGGCGCGCCTGCGCCTGTCTGGAAGCAGAACATGGTCGTTCTGCTGCTGCTGTATCCCGTCGTGTTCCTGTTCGGTGCTTTCGTGCAGACCCCGCTGCTGACTGGGCGTGCCGGCATTCCGTTCCCGGTGGCACTGTTCGTCGGCAACGTGGTCAGCATCGCCCTGCTGAACTACTTGGTGCCCTGGACCAGCCAGCGGCTCAGGTGGTGGCTGCACCCGTCAGGGCGCGCGGCGGGGCGTGCTGGCATCAATGGCACGGCGCTGGTCGGCGGCGTCTGCGCCGCAACGGTTGCGGTATTTACCTGGCTGTTCTGAAGGTAAGCGTAAGCTGATGCCCACGGTTGACGGTTGCGGTTGGGCTGTTTTGGCCGCGAGGGCATTTTTGCAGTTCCAGGGCAGGAGTTCGCTGAGCCTGGTGGCACGGTGCCCGCGGGCGAGTTGGTCGATGGCGTGGGCCAGGCAGGCTTTTGGGTCGAGGCCGCTCAGCTTCGCGGTCTCGATCAGGGCGTAGAGGATGGCGGCGCGCTCGCCGCCCTTGTCGGACCCGGCGGGCAGGACGTTCTTGCGGCTGAGGGCCACGTCGCGCAGCAGCCGCTCGGCGGCAGTGTTGTCGATGGCGAGGTGGCCGTTGCCGGCATATCGGGCCAGCGCTTCCCAGCGGCCCAGGGCGCCTTGCAGCGCGCGGCCCAGCACGATCTCGCCCGATGCCCGGCGGCGCGGCGCTGCCATCCAGGTTCTCAGGCCGGCCAGCAGCGGCTTGCTGCGCGCCTGGCGCCCGGCCCGGCGTTCGGCGGCCGTTTTGCCGTTGATCCCGGCCTCGACCTGGTAGAGCGCCTGGATGCGCCGCAGGGCCTCCCCGGCGCTCTCCGATACAGGGCGTCGTAGCCTGCGAACGCATCGGCGTGCACGACGCCGGTGAACCCGGCCAGGTGGTCGCGCGGGTGCTCCCCCTTGCGGTCGGGCGAGTAGCAGTAAAACGCCGCGGGCACGCCAGGCCTGGCATGGGGCTGCGGGTCCACGGCATAGACCCAAAACCGCGACAGCCGGGTCTTGCAGGTGCCCGGCGCCAGCGTCCGGATCGGGGTGTCGTCGGTGTGCAGCACCGGCTGCGTCAGCACCATCGTGCCGACCAGCCGCGCCAAAGGCGCCAGCCACCGGCTACCCGCATCATGACTTCTAAAACGGGGTCTTAGCTCGACTTTGGCCTTTTCAGGCTGGGTAGCATGCGGCTTCGGTGAGGCTG
>CAXTDP010000139.1:0-10220 GCA_964242295.1 uncultured Acetobacteraceae bacterium
ATCGCCAACCCGGCGCCGGGCCTGCTGGGCACGCCGCGCGCCCGGGCGCCGGTGCCGCGTGCCTTGTCGGTACCGCAAGCGCTGTCGGTGGCGGCGGACATCGGCGAGGCGTCATTGGGTGCGGCCACCCCGCAGGTGCAGGCGCGTGACGCCGCGCTGTTCACGCTGCTGTATGGCTGCGGCCTGCGCATCAGCGAGGCGGTTGGCCTGGACGTGCGCGACGTGCCGGCGGACGGGGACGTCCTGCGCGTACTGGGCAAGGGCCGCAAGGAGCGCTTGGTGCCGCTGCTGCCCGTGGTGCACGAGGCTTTGATGGCATGGCTGGCGCTGCACCCGGACCGGCGTCCGGAGGCGCCGCTGTTCGTGGGGGTGAAGAGCGGGCGGCTGAACCCGCGCATCGCGCAACGGACGCTGGAGCACTACCGCAACCTGGCGGGCCTACCCGCGCATGCGACGCCGCATGCCCTGCGCCACAGCTTTGCGACGCACCTGCTGGCCGGCGGCGCCGACCTGCGCTCCATCCAGGAGTTGCTGGGCCATGCCAGCCTGTCCACCACCCAACGTTACACGAGCGTGGACCCGACGGCGCTGCTGGCAGTGTGGCGGCGAACGCATCCGGGGGCGTCCGGCTAGACCCCGTTCGACGGTGCTGCTGCGCTGGGCATCTGAGGCGGCCGTTGTGTGCTTCGCTCACCCAACGAAGGCGTTGGGCGGGCACAACGAAGGCGTCGGGCGGAGCTTACGGGCGGCTGCCCGCTTTGCTTCGGTGCTTGGGAACCCGCGCCAGCCGGTTTGGCGCGGCGCGTTCTTGAACGGGCACAAGACGGGGCGCAGGGCTTCAGTCGCCGGCGCGCTTGGCTGCGGCCGGGTCGGAGCCGGCGTCTTCTTCCAGCTCCTGGACCAGCTCGACCACGGCGGACTTGTCCAGCTTCTTGGCTTTCGCCAGCAGGGCGTCGGCCTGGGCTTCGTCGCCCTTGTCCAGCGCTTCCAACGCCTGCTCGGCCAAGTCGCGGGCGTACTCGTACTTGTCGTTGGGCGTCGAGTCGGACATGCGTCGTCTCCCTTGCTGCCGCGGAGACGCCTGCTCTGCGACATGGTGTGCCACGCGCCCGGCGCCGCCGGGCTGCGATCAGGTTCAGCGTTTCCGCCGGGACGGAGAAGCTACTTGCCGAATATACGCAACGCCCGGCGATGTGAACCCCGAAGCCGCCGGCAATCGGCGGCATTGTGGTCATTAGTAAGAAAAAGAACCTTGTGGTCTTAACTGTGGGATGCCGCGGCACGGATGGAAGCCGTTGCGCGCGGGCTGCTGGGGCTGCCGTTGCGGCTACCGCTGTGGACAGCAGCCGCAGCCCATCCGGCATGGCTGCGGCGATATGAAGCCTGTCCAGGAAGATGGCAGATCGCTTCGCCTGGGTGCTGCCCAGGTCGGTCCGGCCTGGCCCACCTGACCGGCTTGCGCCCAGGCTGCCTGCGCCAAGGCTGGAGGCAACCCGGTCTAGCTTACGAGCCGATCCCGACGGGCGAACGCCCGCTCCGGTTCCTGCCAGGCCGGACCGGCAACCCGCGGATGGGCGCGGGCTGCCTCAGCCTAGCAAGGACTCGACCCGGCCCTTAGACCACGGTGCCGTAGAACTCGTTGTAAGCCTCCAACACTCCAACCGCGTCGGCACTCCAATGCGCCGCCATGCCGCAGTGCTTCAACGAGTCCTCAGCCGACATGCCGGCGCCGCCCGGCACTCCGTTCACGTGGGCAAGCTCGTGAATGATGGTTGCCGCAACGACCCAATGCCCACGGCCGAAGGTGCCGGCGTTGAGGGTGATCTCCGTGACCGCCGGGGTTTGCTGGACCGAGGTCGCCCCCAGGAAAGACACGGATGTTTGGTCGTCGTAGTTGATCCAAACGTTGGCGTCGCCGAAGATGTCGTCAAACCCTCTCCCGAGTGGAAGCGTCTTGAAGTATCGCTGGCAGTTGTGGTTCTTCCTGAAGATGTTGTCGCGGATGAGGGCGAGCGCCTTGCGCAGCACCACAAGCTCTTTCTGGCCCTCGAAGTACGGCCAGAACCTGATCTGCGGGAACGCGGTGCCGGGGAACGTTTCGATGAAGCTCGCATGCACCCGGCCGTCAGTGTTGACCGAAACCATCGCACTCTCCGCCTGCTAAGCCTGCGATCGTAAACGTTGCATTATCGAAACGCAAGCGCAGATTGCACTTGCGGCGGCGTTCATGGGGCGGCTGACCGGCACTGGGGACCGACACTGGGGAGTTGCCCGGCCAACATGCCCTGGGGGGGGGCACAAGGTTGACGGCTGCCCGTAAGCGGCCGCTTGTCGGCGATAGGCCAGCAAGTCGGTTCCGCCCATGCTCACATCGCGGTGGGTTGCTTGAACCGTCGGGCAGCCCTTGCGGCAAGGATCGGAAGCGGCTGACGACAATCCGGCGCCGGACGTTAGTACAGCGTCGCCTGCACCCGTTCTGGCAGGGCGCGGTCATATTCTTCCCCGCCATGCCGCTCCGCGCTGAGCGCGGCGAGGATGGCGCCTGCGGTCGGCAGCGTCCCGCGGGCGACGTGATGCACCGGGTTCCATAGGTCGGCGCGCACCACGGCGCGGGAGCATTGGAAGTAAACCTCCTGCACCGTGATGGACAGCACGCTGCGCGGCAGCTTGCCGTTCACTGCGAAGCGGTCCAGCAGCGCCGGCTCGACCAGGACGGCGCCGGTGCCGTTCACCCGCAGCGTCTCGCCCAGGCCCGGCACCAGGAACAGCAGCGCCACGCGGGGGTCGCGCACGATGTTGCGCAGGGTGTCCACCCGGTTGTTGCCCCGGCGGTCCGGCAGCAGCAGCGTGTGCGGGTCCTCCACGGTCACGAAGCCAGGCCCGTCGCCGCGCGGGGAGGCGTCCACTCCCTCCGGCCCCACGGTGGACAGCACGGCGAAGGGCGACGCCTCGATCCACGGGCGATACATGGGATGCACGTGGTCCGTCACCTTGACAATGCTGCGCTCGTCCACCCCGGCATACAGGGCGTCCAGCGCGTCCAGGCCGGTGATGGCGCCGCTCATGCCGCAGTATCCCGTGCTGCCTGCATCATGCCGCGCATGGTGGACACCACGTTGGCCAGGCCGTCGGTGATCGCCTGACCGATCAGGAAGTGGCCGATGTTCAGCTCCACCACCTCCGGCAGCGCGGCGATGGCGGCGACGTTGCCATAGGTCAGGCCGTGCCCGGCGTGGCATTCCAGCCCCAGTTGCGCCAGCGTGCGGGCGCCGGCCTGCAGCCGCCCCAGCTCGCCGGCGCGGCCCTCGGCGTAGGCGCCGGTGTGCAGCTCGACGACGGAGGCGCCCAGGTCCAGGGCGGCGTGGAGCTGCGCCGGGTCGGGGTCGAGGAACAGCGACACGCGGATGCCGGCATCGCGCAGGGCCTGCACCTTGGGGCGCAGGGACGCGGCCTGGCCGGCGGCGTCGAGGCCGCCCTCAGTCGTCACCTCCTCCCGCCGCTCCGGCACCAGGCAGCAGGCGTGCGGGTGGAGCTGGCAGGCTAGGGCCACCATCTCGTCGGTCGCGGCCATCTCGAAGTTCAGCACGATCTCCGGGCAGCCCGCGATGCGGTGCAGGTCGTCGTCCCGGATGTGGCGCCGGTCCTCCCGCAGGTGGACGGTGATGCCGTCGGCGCCGGCGCCCACCGCGACCAGCGCGGCGGCGAAGGGGTCGGGGTGGGCGCCGCCGCGGGCGTTGCGGACGGTGGCGACGTGGTCCACGTTGACGCCCAAACGCAAGGGCGCGCGCAGCGGGGGACGGGTCATGCGGTCCGCCTTTCAGACAGGGTTGCCGCCAGGCGCAGCGCCGCGATCAGGCTGGACGGATCGGCCCGGCCTTGCCCTGCGATGTCGAACGCTGTGCCGTGGTCGGGCGAGGTCCTGACGATGGGCAGGCCCAGGGTGATGTTCACCCCGCTGGCCATGTCCAGCGTCTTCAGCGGGATCAGCGCCTGGTCGTGATACATGCACAGCGCCGCGTCGTAGCCGGCGCGAGCCGCAGGGGTGAACATGGTGTCGGGCGGGTGCGGCCCGGTCACGGTCAAGCCCTCGGAGCGCAGGATGGCGATGGCGGGCTGGATCAGGGTGGCTTCCTCCGTGCCCATGGCGCCGCCCTCGCCGGCATGGGGATTCAGGCCGGCGACGGCGATGCGCGGCTGGGAGATGCCGAACTGGCGGCGCAGGGCGTCGGCCAGGATGCGCCCGGCTGCCACGATGCCCGCGGCCGTCAGCGCGTCCAGGGCGGCGCGCAGGGCCACATGGATGGTGACGGGCACCACGCGCAGGTGGTCGTTGGCCAGCATCATCACCGGCAGCGGCGCACCCGTGAGCGCGGCCAGGAACTCGGTATGGCCGGGGTGGCGGAAGCCGGCGGCATACAGGGTCGCCTTGCTGATCGGGTTGGTGACAACGGCCGCGGCGTCCCCGGACTGGGCCAGGCGCACGGCGTGCTCGATGCTGGCGATGGTGGCGGCGGCGTTGGCTGGGTCCGGGTGGCCTGGCGCCGGCGGCGCAGCCAAAGGGACCGGCAGGATCGGCAGGGCGTTGGGGAAGACCGGCCCGGCTTCGGCCAGGCTCGACACGGGACGGACGGGCGTGCCAGCCAATCGCGCCATGTGCGCCGGGTCCGCCAGGAGCGTGAACGCTGGGCCACCGTGGCGCAGCGCCTGCCAGGCGAGTAGCGACAGCTCCGGCCCGATCCCGGCGGGGTCGCCCATCGTCAGGGCAAGCATGGGGATTCCTCCTCGCCGGTCATTACGATGCGCGAGGCGCCGCGGCAATCCAGGCGGAGGGATGGCGCTGGCGGCTCCTGGGTCGCCGCGCCGCAAGCGGCTCGCGATGACGGCATGGCCGGCGCCATTGCTGGCGCAAGGCGCCGCTAGCCCACCGCCGCTTGCGCCACATGGAACACCGGCTCGTGGCGGATGGGGAAGTTGACGCTGTTGGCGATGAAGCACTTGGCATGGGCGTCCGCGTGCAGGGCGCGGGCACGGGGGAGGTCGGCGCCGGGCGCCAGGGTGACCTCCGGCTGCAGCACGACCTCGCTGAAGGCGCCGCTGCCGTCGCGCTGCTCGACCATCACGCCCTCGGCGATGTCCTCGTAGGCCTGCACGACGATGCCCTCGGTGGAGCAGAGATGAAGATACCAGAGCATGTGGCAGGACGAGAGGGAGGCGACCAGCATCTCCTCGGGGTTGTAGCGGCGGCGGTCGCCGCGGAAGGCCGGGTCGCTGCTGGCGGGGATGGGCGGCTTGCCCGGGGCGGACACGTCGTGGGCGCGCTCATAGGCCCGGTAGCCCGAGGTGCCGGCGCCGGTGTTGCCGCGCCAGGTGGTGGTGACGGTGTAGATGTGGTCCCGCGGAGCTTCGATGGTCATGGGGCCGGACCCTAGACCGGGTTCGGGGGGAGTTGAAGTGGGAGAGATGCCCCAGGCGGCAACGCCGGTCCCGGCGCGTTGACCGGGTCGCGGGCGGGACTTGCTGGCGGGCTGCCGTTCGACAGCGCCAAAAAGGGCGAGGCTTCGGCCTATCGGCGCGGTCATGCAGCAGGACGGGCCTCCGAAGGCATCGGGTATTTCATTACATATTGTTGATATTCTGTTCGTAAGACACCTGCCGGTGGAGGTTAGAACGCCCGCTGGGGGACAAGCATGATCCTGGAGCCTCAACTCGCGTATTCGCCGCCTCGCGGTTCCGTTTGGAAGTGGCTGACCAATCCCGGGGCCGCGGTTCCACAACACATACGCGACGTCCTGCTTGGCGAGTTGTTCACTTCCCCGGCGGCCGTGATGGCTGGGGTGTTGAATGGCGTCCTGCTCAATCTCGCGGCACTTATCCTACAGGGTGACTTGGCGTTCCTGCTTTTCCTGATCCTGGAACTGGGACTCGGCTGCGTGCGGGTGCATGCGCTCCGGCACACGCGGGCCGCCGCTGCCGCGGGAGGTCCGACACCCACCGATTTCTGCCTGTTGACCGGCGTGCTCTGGTGCATGCTGCAGGGGGTGGTGGCGTTCACGGCCATGCGGACCGACAACAGCGTGCTGCAGATACTGTCGGCAACAACCGTGATGGGCCTCATCGGCCCGATCTGCGCCCGCAACTATGCGGCGCCACGCCTTGCTTTCCTGCTGGTCTGCTTGTGCGACTTCCCTTTCGTTGCCGGGGCGGTGCTGACTGAAGAGCCCTGGCTGCTCTTCCTTCTCGTGCAAACTCCCCTGTTCCTTTTTGGCAGCATCTCGATCATCACCCGCTTCCAGGGCATGGCCGTCGCCCTGCTCCAGGCGCAGCATGACAGCCACCACCATGCCCGGCACGATTATCTGACCGGGCTGCTGAACAGGTTCGGGCTGATGGAGCTCCTGTCGCAACGCGCCGAAACGCTGCCGCGGCAGTTCGTGCTGTTCTACCTCGACCTGGACGGCTTCAAGGGGGTCAACGACACGCTTGGCCACCAGGCCGGGGACGAACTCCTGCGGGCGGTGGCGCAACGGCTGAGATCGAGCGTGCGCGCCGGGGACATCGTGGCCCGGCTCGGGGGCGACGAGTTCGTCGTGGTGGCACCGGGCTTATCGCCTGGCGACAGCGGAAACTTTGCCAGCAGCATCATCCAGCGCGTGTCGGGCCAGCCTTACCAGGTCAATGAGAACGAACCCTGCCGCATCGGCGTCAGCGTGGGGTTCGCCTGCGCACCGGAAGACGGAACGGTGATGGAGGAGTTGCACCGCAAGGCCGATGCGGCGCTCTACCTGGGGAAGGCAGCCGGAAAAGGCGTCCAACGCCGCTTTTCCGCAGCCTCACCCGGGTGTGCCGTATCCTGAGCAAACCTTTGGAGGTTTGCGCACAGATGGAACGCTAAGCAGGCTTGCGCGGCCTGGCCCGGCTGGCGGCATCCCATACCAAGCCGCATGACCTTGCAACGGCAGGGCCGCCGACGCCGGACGTTTTACCGAGCCGGCGCCCTGGGGATCAGGTACGGTCCCATCCATCATGAAGCAAGCCCATCATACCCTGAACATTTCCACCCGCGGCAAGGGCCTGACCGACATCACCCGCCCGGTCCTGGACTGGACGGCTGGCCAAGGCATCGCCGCCGGGCTGTTGACGCTGTGGTGCCGTCACACCTCGGCGTCCCTGACGGTGCAGGAGAACGCGTCGCCTGCCGTCCATGCCGACATCGCCCGCTTCTTCGAGGAGCTGGCGCCCGAGGACCCCGCCCGCTATGCCCATGACGACGAGGGGCCGGACGACATGCCGGCGCACCTGCGCGCCATGCTGACCGACACCACGATGGGCATCCCCGTCGTGGACGGGCGCCCCGTGCTGGGCACCTGGCAGGGCCTGTATCTGTTCGAGCACCGCCGCGCCCCGCACCGGCGGGAGGTGGTGCTGCACCTGCTAGGCGACTAAGCAGGCCTGCGCGGCCGGTCATACGGTTGGCCTGCGGCCGTGCCAGGCCGGCTTAGCTTCTCATCCGTGTGCAAACCTGCCGTGTGCAAACCTGCGGAGGTTTGCTTAGCGCACCAGCGCCTGCATCCCCCGCTCCAACTGGTCCGTCAGGCGGTCGAGGTGGGCCAGCAGCGCCTCGCTCGATGATGCGATCCCGGCCTGCCCGGCTGAGTCGCTCGGGTGCTGCAAGGCGGCCTGCAGCTCGGCCCAGGCGGTTCCCGCCCGTGCCAGTTCGTCTGCGATTCCGGCGTTGCTCAATGGCAGGGCTGCCAGGTAGTCGAACCCGGCCTCCAGCTCCGCCCGGGTGTCTCCGGGGCCAGCGCCCTCCCCCAGCAACGCGCGCAGCAGCGCCTCCTTGGCCAAACGCTGGGACAGCATGCGCTGGCGGCCCGCCACGTTGATGACGTGGAGCGCCGTCGCGAAGGCGGCAATCTCCAGGTTGGCCGTCAGTTGCTCGGCCTGACCCAGGAGCTGTTCGGCAAGGGCGTCCACCTCCCGGAGGCGCACCACCGCGGCCGGGGCGCGCAGGGCATCGCGCAGCGCGGCCCATGGCCGGGCCACGGCGTCCAGCAGGTCGCCGAACGTTGGCCTGGACAGGCTGCGGGCCAGCATCGCCAGGTTGGCTTCCACCGCCCCCACGCTGTCCGCCAGCAGCGCGGGGGTGCCTGGCGGCACCGTGCCGCAGCAGATCAGCGCATACAGCTTCACCATACGCTGGGACAGCATACGCAACTGCCCGGCGCGGTTCACCGCCTCCCCATACAGCGCGGCGTCGATCACCTGCTGCGACACCTGGCCGATGCGCTGCTTGCTGTGCATCGCCGCGGTGCGCAGCGCGCGGTAGGCTTCTTCTTCGCGCAACTGGTGGGCGCCCATCAGGATGCCCTTGGCGCGGTCCACCAGCTTGCGCTCGGCGAACCGGCGGTTGAGGCCGGCCAGTTCCTCCCGCACCGCCTGCTCCCGCTGGAAGCGCGCCTGGGCCAGGTGCATCACCGAGCGCAGCCGGGCCGGGCTGTAGCCGTTGACGATGTAGGCGTGCACGCCGGACAGCGTGGCCTGGGCGATGCTGTCCGCGTCGGGGTCGGGCGTGAACACCACCACCGGGCGCGGCGCCGTGGTCGTGACCAGGGCGATGCTGTCGAACAAGGCGGCATCAGGCCGGGATTCGTAGATCATCACCAAGTCTGGCGCCGACTTAATCACCATTTGCACGAGATTTGAGCATTCCGTCGCGCCGATCACATCCACGCCGACGGCTGCCAGGTCCTCTGCAAGTGCGGGAGCGCCGGGTCCGCCGCTGGTGAGGATCAAGGCAGAGGGCATGGGCAGGGGCTCCTGGGCGTGGCGACGCCCAGGCCATCGCAAGTTCCGCACCATCCCCAGCCGGCTGGCACGCGGATTGCTAACAATTAATTTAGGACACATCGACGTGTCCCGACCAACGCCCATGCACTGCGCGTCATGGCCACACCGACGTGGTCAGCTTTGTGCCTCCTGTCCCGGCCTGTCCGGGGCGCGCCATTTGGAGGTCCCAACCCGTGTCTGACGCTTCCCTCGAATCCAACAACACGCTGCTCGTCAAGAACAACGCCCTGCTGCAATCCAATGCCGCAACCCTGAAGGGCAACCACGAACTGCTGGAGCAGAGCCACGACATCGTGGCAGGCAACAGCAATACGCTGGCAAGCAACCGCAAGACGCTGGCCGCCAACAGCGCCACCCTGACGGCGAATGCCGGTGGGATCGAGGCCAACAAGGCCGCGCTGGACGAGAACCAGGCGCTGCTCGGCGCCAACAGCGCCGCAATCAAGGGCAATGCGTCCGTGGTTGCCGCCAATGCCAAGGCTCTGTCCGGCAATGCCGAGAAGATCGGCGCCAACAGCGAGATGTTGTCCCGCAACGCTTCGCTGCTGACCGAGAACAAGGCGACGGTCACGGCCAACAGCGAGGCGCTAAGCGGCAACCATGCCCTGCTGGAGGGCAACAGCGCCGCCATCAAGGGCAACGCTGCGGCTGTCGCTGCCAACTCCAAGGTGCTGGCCGATAACAAGGCGACGGTCACGGCCAACAGCGAGGTGCTGTCCCGCAACGCGTCGCTGCTGACTGAGAACAAGGCGACCATTTCGGCCAACAGCGACGCGCTGGCCGGAAACCACGGGCTGCTGGAAGGCAACAAGGACATGTTGGGCGCGAACGCCGCCAAGCTGTCCGCCAACCACGACGCCCTGGCGCGCAACCATCAGCTCCTGGCGTCCAACGCCGGCACGGTGACGGCCAACGCCGAGGCGCTGGAGGCCAACCATGCCCTGCTGGAGTCGAACAGCCGCCTGCTGAAGTCGAACGCGGACATGATGCGCAGCAACCACGAGCTGCTGCTCGCCATCGCCGCCAAGCTCGGCGTCGCCGCCTGACCCGCCCTGCCCCGGCGCAGGCCGGGGCAGTCCCCCCTTCACCGCAAGCACCGGAATCCCCCTGATGCAGTCCCAGAAAGCGACGAGGATTGACCTCTTCAGCTTCTCCACTCCGCAGATGCGCGCCTTCCACATGAGCTGGCTGGCGTTCTTCGTCTGCTTCTTCGCCTGGTTCGCGGTTGCGCCGCTGATGCCGGTCATCAAGGGCGAGTTCAAGCTGACGCCGGGCCAGATCGCCAACATCAACATCGCCGCGGTGGGGATCACCATCCTGGTGCGCGGCATCATCGGGCCGATGTGCGACAAGTACGGCCCGCGGCTGACCTA
>CAXTDP010000140.1:0-10217 GCA_964242295.1 uncultured Acetobacteraceae bacterium
TCGAACAGCTCCTCCGGACGGTAGCTCCGCATCCAGCTTTCTAGTTGTGCCAGCCGCTCGGGATGGGTGGACAGCTTGTCCAGCGGCACCTGGTGGGCGCGCCAGGTGCCCTCGACCGGCAGGTTGTCCACGAACTTCGGACCGGTCCAGCCCTTGGGGGTACGCAGGATCAGCATGGGCCAGCGCGGGCGTTGCGTGTTGGGGTGTTCCGGGTCGCCATCGCGGGCGGCGGCCTGGATGGCGGCGATCTCGTCGAGGCAGGCGTCCATCGCCGCCGCCATCGCCTGGTGCATGGTGGCGGGGTCATCGCCCGCCACGATGCGCGGGGAGTAGCCATAGCCGGTGAACAGCGCCAGCAGCTCCTGTTCCGGGATGCGCGCCAGTATCGTGGGGCCGGCGATCTTGTAGCCGTTCAGGTGCAGCACCGGCAGCACGGCTCCGTCCCGCGCCGGGTTCAGGAACTTGTTGCTGTGCCAGGATGTCGCCAGCGCGCCGGTCTCCGCCTCGCCGTCGCCCACCACGCACAGGGCCAGCAGGTCCGGCGTGTCGAACACCGCGCCGTAGGCGTGCAGCAGGGAGTAGCCGAGCTCGCCGCCCTCGTTGATGCTGCCCGGCGTGTCGGGCGAGGCATGGCTGGGGATGCCGCCGGGGAAGCTGAACTGCTTGAACAGGCGGTGCATCCCGTCGCCGTCGCGGGGGATGCCGGGGAAGTGCTCGGTGTAGGAGCCTTCGAGCCAGGTGTTGGCGACGATCCCCGGTCCGCCGTGGCCCGGACCCGTCACGAACAGCGCGTTCAGGTCGCGCTCGCGTATCGCCCGGTTCAGGTGGACATATAGGAAGTTTAGGCCCGGCGTCGTTCCCCAGTGTCCCAGCAGGCGCGGCTTGATGTGCTTGATCGTCAGCGGCTCCCGCAGCAGCGGGTTGGCCATCAGGTAGATCTGGCCAACCGACAGGTAGTTCGCGGCGCGCCAGTAGGCGTCCATGCCTGCCAGCTCGTCGGGCGTCAGGGCCGTGGTGCGCGGTGTCAAGGTGTCCGGCATGGAAAGGCCTCCTGTGAAGCGGCGACCCTAGCGAAGACGGGGCGCGCGTATCCACCCCCGTCTTGTTACAGTCGGTCTTGTTGCAGTCAGCCTTGTTGCCGTCTGGCGGCGAGGTCCCGCATCGCGTCTGGATCGAGGACGGTACATTCATACGGTTGTCACCGTTCGCTCGATGCTGGTTTTACTACGCATTTATAGAAATAAACATCCACCCTAGTGTACGAATACGAACTATATCCGACACCGACCGTTCACGGATCGGCGCAGGCTGGATGCAAGGGCGAACAAGGCCCGAGGCCGTCATGCCATGAACACCAGGTATCAAGGCGGAATGCATCATGGCCGGCCCGAACGTCCATGATAGCCGCCCGTCGCCGGACATTGCGGCCGCTGCCTTCCAGGTGCTGCCCGCGCCTAGCCTCCTGCTCGCACCCGATGCGCCGCGCTTCACGATCCTGGATGCCAACGCGGCTTATTTGAGCACGTTCGGCGTCGGGCGGGAGACTCTGCTTGGGCATGGCCTGTTCGAAGCTTTCCCGGACGGCCCTGGCCCTGCCGGGGCGGATGGCGAGCGGAACCTGCGCGCATCCCTGGCCGCAGCCCTGGAGAGCCGGTCGCCGGATCGGCTGGAAGCGCAGCTTTACCCGATCCAACGTGGGGATGGCGGGTTCACCGACCGCTGGTGGCAGGTCGTCAACACGCCCATTCCCGTTGGCGAGGGAACCGTTGCCGCCATCTTGAACACGGTCGAGGACGTGACAGCCGCCGTGATGCAGCGGAGCCGCGCCGCCTCTGCCTTGCAGGGGGAGGCCGGGCTTCAACGGGCCGCCGAGTCAAGGCCGCAGGTGTCGCGGACCGCCGATGCCACAGGCGGTGCAAGCGGGTTCAGCCCGCTTTGGACGGAGCTGACGGGGAGGACGCCCGACGAACTGGGAGGCGAAGGCTGGGCTCAAGTGCCGCACCCGGACGATTTGCCAGGCATCACCGCGGCCTGGACGCAGCCCGTGAGGACCAGCGAGCTTTACGGCGTGAAGCATCGCATCCGCCTGCGCGACGGCCCTTATCATTGGATGCGCTCGCGTGCTTTCCCATGGTGCGACCCGGATACCGGCGCGGTGCTGCGCTGGAACGGCATGACCGGCGACGTGAACGACCGCCGCCAGGCCAAGGGCCGCCGGCGCGAAAGTGATGCCCGCCTCGCCCGGCTGCTGGATACGACGCCGGTGGGCGTGGTCGAACTGGATGTGGAGGGCCGCGTGACCTATGCCAATGCGGCGGCGGAGCGGATGGTGGGCACTCCGCCGGGCGGCATGACCGGCCTGCGCTATGACTCCGAGCGGTGGCACATCGCCGCGGCCGATGGTTCCCCGATTCCCTCCGACCGGCTGCCCGGCGCCTGGGCGCTGCGTGGCGAGCGGGTGATGGACTACGAGTACGCTTTCACGGCGCTGGACGGCCGCCGTGTCGTCGCGCTGGTGGACATCGTTCCCGTCCGCGACGAGGCCGGCGGGATCACGGGTGCGCTGGCGGCCTTCCAGGATGTCACGGCACGGCATGCGGCGGCGCAGGCCCTACGGGAAAGCGAGCTGCGGTTCCGCGGCTTCGTCGAGAACTCGACGGATGTGCTGTGGATCGTGGACGCCAGCACGGGGCAGTTGGAGTATCTCAGCCCGGCTTACGAAGGTATCTGGGGCGAGCCGCGGGACCGGATCATGGCGGACGTGGCGCACTGGGCGGAAACGGTGCATCCCGACGACTGGGCCGAGGGCGCGACCGTGCTGCCGCGGGTCCTGGCCGGCGAGACCTTCACCATAGAATACCGGGTGCTGCGGCGGGATGGCGGCGTGCGCTGGATACGCGACACCGGCTTCCCGATACCCGCGGCGGATGGCGGCATCCATCGGGCCGGCGGCATCGCCCAGGACATAACCTCGCAAAAGGAAGTGCAGGCCGCATTGCAGCGCGCCAACGAAACCCTGGAAGCGCGGGTGTCCGGGCGCACTGCCGCGTTGCGCCAAGCCCTGGATGCCTTGCAGGCCGAGGTCCGGGAGCGGGAGCGGGCCGAGGCGGCCCTGCGGCAGTCGCAGAAGATGGAGGCGGTCGGCCAGCTCACCGGCGGCATCGCGCACGACTTCAACAATATGCTGCAGGCGATTTCCGGCGGCCTGGAGATGATGCGCCGCCGTGTCGAGCAGGGACGTGCGGGAGAGGCCGTGCCGCTGCTCGATGCGGCACGCCGGACCGTGGACCGCGCGGCGGCGCTGACCAACCGGCTGCTGGCCTTTGCCCGGCGGCAGGCCCTGCAGCCGGAGCCGGTCGAGCCTGACGCCCTGATAACAGGCATGGCGGAGCTGATCCGGCGCACGGTCGGCCCGTCCATCACCGTCGAGCTGCTGCCCAGGGATGGCGTCTGGTCCGTGCTGTGCGACCCGAACCAGCTTGAGAACGTGCTGCTCAACCTCGCCATCAACGCCCGCGACGCCATGGCGCAGCCGTCCCCCGGAGGAAGCCCCCGCGAGGCAGGTGCAAGGCGGGATGGCGGCACGCTGACCATCGCCACCGCGGACGTGCACCTGTGCGCATTGGACATGGTCAGCCATGACGGGGCGCAGCCTGGCGACTATGTGGAAATCCGGGTGACCGACAACGGCACAGGCATGGACGAGGCCACCCGGCTGCGCGCGTTCGAGCCGTTCTTCACCACCAAGCCCATCGGGCAGGGAACCGGGCTGGGACTGTCCCAGCTTTATGGCTTCGTGCGGCAGTCCGGCGGCGCGGTGCGGCTGGACAGCGCGCCGGGGCAGGGGACGACGATGCGGCTTTACTTGCCTCGGCACGCCCTGGTGCAAGTGGGCCAGGACGGTGCCGCACCGGTCGCGCAGGCAAACGAGGCAGAGGCGGGACAGACGGTGCTGCTGGTGGAAGACGAGCCGGACGTGCGCGCCTACGCCGCGGAGCACCTGCGCGAGCTTGGCTACGACGTGCTTGAAGCCGAGGACGGCGCAGCGGCGTTGCGGCTGCTGCGCATTGCGCGGCGGCTGGATGTCCTGGTGACCGACGTGGGGCTGCCGGGCGGATTGAATGGGCGGCAGGTCGCCGACGCCGTGCGCGAGGTGTTGCCGGGCCTGCCGGTGCTGTTCACCACGGGCTATGCCGGGGAGGCCCTTGCGAAATGCCTGGCGCCGGGGATGGAGGTGATCGGCAAGCCGTTCGCCCTCGACGCGCTGGCGGCCAGGGTGCGCCGCATGGCCGGGGGCCGGCCGTCGGCGGGATAGGCGCAAGCGCGGCGGGACGGCTTGCAGTGATCCGGTGATCCCGCCAAGCTGGCGGCATGGACACTGCCGACATGCGTGCAATCGCCGCCGAACCCGACACCGAGTGTTTCCTGGCCGACCTCCATGCGTTGCGGCGCATCGGGGAATTCAAGACCGGGGTGCATCGCCCGACCTACTCGCCGAGGGACATGGAGTCCCGCCATTGGCTGATGCAGCGCATGGCGGAGGCAGGGCTGGAGCCGGAGATGGACGGGATCGGCAACGTGCTGGGCCGCCACCCCGGCCCCGGGCCGAAGCTGCTGTCCGGCAGCCACATCGAAAGCCAGAACGAGGCGGGTTGGCTGGATGGCGCATTGGGCGTGATCGGCGGCCTGGCCTTGGCCCGCGCCGGGCTGCCGGTGGATGTCATCGCCTTTGCGGACGAGGAAGGGCACTACGGCAGCTTCATCGGCTCGCGCTCGTTCACCGGATTGCTGGAGGAGGCGGAGATGGACCAGTTGTCCAACCGCTACCACGACAAGCCGCTGCGGCAGGCGCTGGACGAGGCGGGGCTGGCGGGACTGCCGCGGATGCGGATGGAGCCTGGGCGCTACAAGGGCTTCGTCGAGATGCACATCGAGCAGGGGACCGTGCTCGAAGGCGCCGGCGAGCAGATCGGCGTCGTGACCGGCATCGTCGCGATCTGGCAGTATCGCATCATCATCACGGGCCAGCAGGACCATGCCGGCGGTACCACGATGGCGGAACGGCGGGACGCCGGCCTTGCGGCGGTGCGGCTGCTGGCTGCCATTGATGCGGAATTTCCCAGGCATTGCGGCGAGCGCACGGTTTGGACGACGGGCCGGATCACGCTGTCGCCCGGTGCAGGCTCCATCATCCCGGGACAGGCCGAGGTGCTGTTCCAGTTCCGCGACATCTCGCCGGAGGTGCTGGAGCGGCTGGACGGCGTGCTGCGCCGGCTGGTGCAGGACAGCAACCGCCGCGAGCGGTGCACCGCGGTGCTGGAGGTGGTGAGCCAGTCGGCCCCGGCGCCGTGCGACCCCGAATGGCAGGACGCGCTGGCCGCCGCGGCCGAGAGCCTGGCGCCGGGCCGGTGGCGCCGGATGCCGAGCGGCGCCGGGCATGACGCCCAGTATATGGCCCGGCAGATGCCGTCCGCGATGCTGTTCGTGCCCTCCATCGGCGGCATCAGCCATCATTGGGCCGAAGACACTGCGCCGGCGGACCTGGCGATGGGGGTGCGCGTATTGGCCGAGGGTGCGCGGCGCTTCCTCGCAGGCTGAGATTTAGGTGCTGCTACGCAAGGCCCGTGCAGGGCGGAAGGTGCTGACGCTTTTCTGCCCTACGAGCCCCGAAGCCGCGTGCCAGAAAAAGCGTTCGCCGGAAGCGGCCTAGCAAGGGTGACTGCGCTAGGCAGCCTCGCCCAGCAGCCAAGGCACCCCGGATTCGCCGGCGATTTCCCGGATGGAGGCGAGCAGCTTGGGGCCGACCGGGATGCCTTTGGCTCGGCGCCGCGCCGCGGCCTTGCGCTCTGGGTCGCCCGCGACCATCACCGGTGCAGCCGGATCGGATGGGCGGGTGGCGCGCATGGCATCGCACAGCGCGGCGACATCGGCCTCGAACGCCCCGGGGCCGCGGAACAGCCCCGGATTGAGCGCCAGGAAGAAGTGTCCGATGTCCAGGCCCTGGGACGCTGGCGCCTGCGGCCGGTCGGTGACGAGCATGGCGCCGGACAGGCAGGCCCCCAAGATGTTCACCATCATCGCCAGCCCGTAGCCCTTGTGGCTGCTCCCCTCCAGGCTGCCGCCGAGCGAGGTCAGGTAGCCGCCATGGCTCACCTCCAACGGGTCGGTGGAGGGCAGTCCGTCCCGTGTCAGCAGCCAGCCTGGCGGCGCCGGCAGGCCCTCGTTCGCCTTGTTGCGGATGCGTCCCGCGGCCACGGTGGTCGTCGCCATGTCGAGCAGGAACGGCTCGCCGGGGCGGCCTGGCGCCGCAAAGGCCCAGGGGTCGGTTCCCAGCCGCGCCTGCGCGCCGCCGGCAGGCGCTACCTGGACCAGGCTGGCAGAGGTCGCCACCATGCCGACCATCCCGGCCTCCGCCGCCATCAGGGCGTAGAAGCCGCAGGCGCCGAAATGCGCGGAGCGGTGGACGGACACCACGCCGATCCCTGACGCGCCGGCCTTGGCGATGGCCAGCTCCATCGCCTGCCGCGACGGCTCGTGTCCCAGCCCGCCGCCGCCGTCCATCAGGGCGGACACCGGCGTTTCCCGCTCGATGCGCGGCTGTGCGTCCATGCGGATCCGGCCCGCCCTGTGGTGGGCATGGTAGGTCGGCACCATCGAAATGCCGTGGCTGTCTATGCCGTGCAGGTCTGCCCAGGCCATCGCCTCCGCCGTGCGTGCGGCATAGCCTGCCGGCATTCCCCAGGCGGCCAAAAGGGATTGAAGCTGCGCCACGTGCGCATCGTAGGGGTGGCTCATGGGGGGTGGCTCATGGCGCATCCTCGGCGACGAAGGGGTTGCGGAGGATGCCGACGCCGCTGATCTCGACCTCCACGACGTCGCCGGGCCGCAGGTCGGGGGACACGCCGTCCGTGCCCATCCAGATGACATCGCCAGGGTGCAGCGTCAAATAGCGCGTCATGGTGCTGATGAAGCGCCCGATGCCGAACAGCATGTCCGCGGTGCGGAAGCTGGTGCGGACGGCGCCGTTCAGCCGCACCGTCGTCACCATCGCATCCAGGTCGGCGTCCGTCACGATGAATGGTCCCATCGGCTTGAATGTGTCGGTGTTCTTGCTGCGCCAGAACGTGCGGTCGGACGCCTGCCATGCGCGCTCGCTCACGTCATTGCCGATCGTGTAGCCCAGAACGCAGCTCAGCGCGTCCGCCTCGCTCAGGTTCTTGGCCCGGCGGCCGATCACGACGGCCAGCTCTCCCTCGTATTGCACCCGCGTGGCGTCGCGTGGGATGACCACGGGCTGCCCATCCGCCACCAGGGCATTGATGGCCCGGTATCCCATGTCGGGCTTCGACGGGATGCTCGGCGCGGTGCCGGACGCGGCTGCCATCTCATGGATGTGGCTGACGTAGTTCAGCCCGGCGGCATAGAAGGTGCGCGGCAGGAACGGCACTTCGACCTTGATTTCCGAAAGCGAGTAGGTCCGCCCGGTCCGATCCGGAGGGGTGGCGTCGGCGAAGGCGGTGAAAGGGCCGCTGATGGTTTCCGCGACCCGATCACCCTCGACCAGACCATACCCCGTTCGTTCCCCTGACGTGAACCTAATCCAGCGCATTGCATCTCCGTCCCAAAATTTAAGCACAATCATACAGCCGTATGAGACATCCGTTGTTTCCTGCTTGGAAACATGATGTTTCTTTATTTTGGTTTGCTGACCGCCGTTGCGGCCCAGCAGCGCCGTGCCACACTGCCGGGCAACGCGGCCCGAAGTCGCATGTGCAAGGGATGGAAGATGTTCCGCAGACGATTCCTGGCCGCCGCACCGGGCGCCGCACTGCTTGCCGCCCGGCCGGCCCTGGCCGCGGCGCCTGAAATCCGGTTCGCCCGGCAATTCTCGATGGGCTACCTGCAGTTCAACGTCATGGAACGGCGGGGGCTGGTCGAGAAGCATGCGGCGGCGCTCGGCCTGCCGGAGGTCAAGGTGTCCTGGCTGACCTTCAACGGCCCGGACTCCATGAACGGCGCGCTGATCTCGGACTCCGTGGACATCGTCTCCGGCGGCATCCCTGGCCTGGTGACGCTGTGGGCGCGCACCCGCGGCACGGCGCAGGAGGTGCGCGGCATCTGTGCGCTGAGTTCGCAGCCCTGCCTGCTCAACACCCGCAACCCGGCGCTACACGGCATCGCCGACCTGACGGAGGCCGACCGCATCGCTGTCCCCACCGTCAAGGTGTCGATCCAGGCGGTGACGCTGCAGATGGCGGCGGCCAAGCTGTTCGGCCCGGCGGAGTTCGCCAGGTTCGATCCGCTGACCCTGTCCATGTCGCCGCCCGACGCCACGATCGCGCTGCTCAGCGGCGGCAACGGCGCGATCAGTTGCGCCTTCAGCGTGCCGCCGTTCCAGGAGCAGCAGTTGGAGCGCCCGGGCATACGCACGTTGCTGAACTCGTTCGAGGTCGCGGGTCCGCACTCCTTTACCCTGGCCTGGACCAGCGCCCGGTTCCGGGAACGCAACCCGGTGCTGTATCAGGCGCTGCTGCTGGCCTTGGAGGAGGCGACGGAGATCGTGAACGCCGACCGTGTGGCCGCCGCCCGGCTGTGGATCGAGGATTCCGGGTCCAAGCTGCCCATCGAGAAGGTCGGCGCGGTCGTGTCCGGGCCGCAGGTGCGCTGGACGATGGTGCCGGAAAGCACGGCGGCCTATGCCGGGTTCATGCGGACGGCTGGCACGGTGCGGGCCGCGCCCGCGTCCTGGCAGGACCTGTTCTTCCCCGAGGCGCATGGGCGCGGCGGGAGCTAGTGGATCGGCTGCGGCATATCGAGGTGTTCCTGGAAGTCGCACGCGCCCGCAGCTTCACCGCCGCGTCGCAGCGCCTGGGCATGTCGCGGGCGAACGTGACCAAGCAGGTGTCGGCGCTGGAGCGCCTGATGGGCGTGCAACTGCTGAACCGCAACACGCAGCACGTCGCGCCGACGGAGGCCGGGCTGTCGCTGATGGAAAGCGGGGCACGGCTGCTCGACGGGTTCGACACGTTGGAGGCGGAGGTGCGCCGGGCGGTGTCCGAGCCGCGCGGGACCATACGGGTAGGGGTGCCGCCGTCATTTGGGGCGGTGCACTTCATGCCCGCGGTTGCCGCCTTCACGGCGGCGCATCCGGGCGTGCGGGTGCATGTGCTGCTGGACCATGGCGACGCGGAGCTGGTGCGGGACGGGCTGGACCTGTCGCTGCGGATCGCGGCATCGCTGCGTGATACCAGCTATATCGCCCGGCTGCTGGTGCGGGTGCCGCAGGTGCTGGTGGCTTCGCCGGAGTATCTGCGTCGCCGAGGCACCCCGGCTGTTCTGGCCGACTTGGCGGAGCATGACTGCCTGGTCCATGTCCTGAAGTCGCCGTCGGCGTCCTGGTCGTTCACCGGCGCCTTGCAAATCCCGGTGGCAGGTCCGGTCAGCGCCAACTTTGGCGAAGCGTTGCGTATGGCCGCGCTGCTGGGGCAGGGCATCGCGATGCATCCGACCTACATGGTGGAGGGGGACATCGCCGCGGGCCGGCTGATGGTCGTGCTGCCGGACGCCGTGCCCGTGGGCCTGAGCATCCACGCCGTGTATCCCCAGCGCAACGTGCCGGCGCGGGTGCGGGCGTTCATCGAGTTCCTGGCGGAGTGGCTGGCGCGGGAGGCGCCTTGGGGGCGGGTGGCCTGACTGCGCGTGAAGTATGGCGTCGCACAATGGCGTGTGCCCCGATGCGCAAGCAAGGGCAGTTTCCGGCGCACGTTGGTCGAGACGGGAGCAGGTGTCCAATGCAGGCTGTTGGAGAACGAGCGCACGACTGGATGCCGATTACCCCTCGTCCAGCCACCTCGCCGCTGCATCGGCTGTATCGTTTGGGGAGGTGTTGAACGCGATTGGCGTCCCAGCAGCGCCGCGACGGACGGCGTTGATGACCCGCTCGAACAATGGCAGGCCCCGTGACGGGATGCGGATGCCGCCTCCGATGACGATGCAGTCCCAGCGCTCGGCGAGCGACGCGGCGATCGTCGCCTCGGCGCTGCCATCTGGCAGGATCGAGCAGAAGGCCCCCTCCCATCCGCGTGCCTTCATGTCCGACAGGGTCGCATTGATGCCGGCTGCAATCTTTTCCGGCGTGGTTCCCGGCGGCAGGTCGGGATCGGAGACGTCAACTGCCTCGGGCTTGATGCCGATCAGAAGCACGCGCGTCATGCTGT
>CAXTDP010000141.1:0-10216 GCA_964242295.1 uncultured Acetobacteraceae bacterium
GCTGCGGCCACCATCGAGGCCGCGGTAGGCGCCGTGCTGGCCGCCGGGCCGCGCACCCCGGACCTGGGCGGCAGCGCCGGCACGCGGGAAGTAACGGACGCCATCGTTGCGGCGCTGCCCGCATGACCGCCGACGTGTTCGACTACGTGATCGTCGGCGCCGGCGCGGCCGGATCGGTGCTGGCCAACCGGCTGACCGACGACCCGGCGGTGACGGTGTGCGTTCTGGAAGCTGGGCCACCCGACCGCAACCCATGGATTCACATCCCGGCGGGCTTCACCAAGACCCTGTTCGACCCGTCCTGCACCTGGCAGTTCAAGACGGAGCCGACCGCGAACACCGCCGGCCGCCCCATCGCCACCACGCAGGGCCGTACCCTGGGCGGGTCCAGCAGCATCAACGGCATGATCTACAACCGCGGCCAGCCAGCGGACTTGGACAGTTGGGCGCAGCGCGGCAACCGTGGCTGGGGCTATGCCGACATGCTGCCGTACTATCGCCGTACCGAGCGCCGGGTCGGCTTGGGCGACCCGGCCAAGCGCGGGCGGGACGGCGCCATCCCCGTCACCGACATGGACTGGATACACCCGGTCAGCGAGGCCTTCATCGCCGGCGCCGTCGCCGCCGGCATTCCGCGCAACCCCGACTACAACAGCGGCGATCAAGCCGGGGTCGGCTACTTCCAGCGGGTGATCGAGCGGGGGCGCCGGGTCAGCGCGGCGCGGGCTTTCCTCAAACCCGCCCGCAGCCGGCCGAACCTGGACGTGCGGACGGACGCCCGCGCCCGCGCGGTCCTGTTCGAGAACAAGCGGGCCACCGGCGTCAGCTACCTCCACGCCCCGGGCGGGCCGGCAACGGTTGTCCACGCCCGGCGGGAGGTCGTGCTGTGCGCCGGCACCGTGAACACGGCGCGGCTGCTGCAAATCTCCGGCGTGGGGCCGGCGGGCCTGCTGGGCGACCTCGGCGTGCCCGTCGTGCACGAGCTGCGCGGCGTGGGCGAGAACTTCCGCGACCACTACGCCGTGCGCTGCGTGGTGCGGGCGCGGCCCGGCACCGTCACGCTGAACGAGCTGGCCCGCGGGCCGCGCCTGGCGGGACAAGTCTTGCGCTGGGCCAGCGGGCGTCCGAGCATCCTGGCGCAGGCGCCGTCCCAGGTGCACGTGTTCTGGAAGTCCTGGGACGGGCTGGACGCGCCGGACCTGCAATGCGTGTTCACGCCGGGCAGCTACCAGCAGGGGCGGACCTATATCCTCGACAGCTACCCCGGCATGACGGCGGGCGCCTGGCCGCACCGCCCGGACAGCACCGGCTGGGTACGTGCACGCAGCACCGACCCGTTCACCGATCCCGTGATCCAGCCCAACTACCTGTCCGACGCCGGGGACCGCCGGGTGACGCTGGGCGGCATACGCCTGGTCCGCCGCTTGCTGTCCACGCCCGAGCTTGCGCCCTTCGTGGACCGGGAAGCCATGCCCGGCCCGGACGTGCAGGGTGATGACGAGCTGCTGGACTACGCCCGCGCCAACGGAACCACCTGCTACCACCTGATCGGCACGGCCCGCATGGGACCGGCCACCGACCTCGGCGCCGTTGTGGACGACACCCTGCGGGTGCATGGGATGGCAGGGCTGCGCGTGGTGGATGCCTCCATCATGCCTTCCATGCCGTCCGCCAACACCTACGCGACCACGCTGATGATCGCCGAACGTGGCGCCGACCTGATCCGGGGCAAGGAGGCGCTGCCGGACAAGGACTAGTGCTGTGGCAGCCATCAACTGACGGGTAGAAGCTTTTCAGGCGCGGCCCAGAAAGTTCGATTTACAAGTAATGCTGAAGATCTATAGAGCTTTGATCATAAGACTTCTCGTTTTGGGTGTTGCCCTGATTTGAACCACGCCAATTAAGGCCCTGCACGGCAGCCGCATCCCCCCACCCACAACCCGACAGGTGTTGCCCATGGCCATCACCCCGCAACCTTTCAGTCTGTCCGTCCCCGAGGCGGAGATCGACGATCTCCGGGAGCGCCTGGCGCGCACGCGCTTTCCCGACCAGGCGCCGGGACCGTCCTGGGCGTTCGGCACGGACGTCGCCTACCTGCGCGAGCTGATCGACTACTGGCGCGGCGGGTTCGATTGGCGCGCGCAGGAAGCGGCGCTGAATGCGTTCCCGCAATTCACCGTCAACCTGGATGATGCGCTGCTGCACTTCCTGCATGTGCCCGGAAACGGCCCCAACCCGACGCCTCTGCTGCTGATGCATGGCTGGCCCGGCTCGGTATTCGAGTTCCTCGACCTCATCCCGCGCCTGACCGATCCGGGGCGCTTCGGCGGCGATCCGGCCGGTGCGTTCACCGTGGTCGCACCGTCCTTGCCAGGCTACGGACCCTCGTTCCAGCCGGGCCAGAAGCGCTTCGGCGTGCCGGAGATCGCCGACGTGCTGCATTCGCTCATGACGGAGGGGCTCGGCTACGGCCGCTTCGCCGCCCAGGGTGGCGACTGGGGTGCGCATGTCGCGACCAGCCTGGGCGTCAGGCATCCCGGGTCCTTGTTGGGCATCCACCTCAACATGCTGTCGCTGCGGCCCGATGCTCCGCCTCCCGAGCACCCGACCGAAGATGAGCGCGCCTATCTCGATCAGGTCCAGCACTGGACCGCCGAGGAGACCGGCTATACCTGGATCCAGGGCACCCGTCCGCAGACGCTGGCGTTCGCCATGACAGACAGCCCGGCGGGCCTGGCAGCCTGGATCGTCGAGAAGTTCCGCGCCTGGTCGGACAATGACGGCAGGATCGAGAGCGCGATCAACAGGGACCGCATGCTGGCGAACATATCGCTGTATTGGTTCACTGGGGCGATAGGCTCCTCGTTCTGGCCCTACTACGCCCGGATGCACGGCGACTGGCCGATCCCGCAGGGCCGGACAGTTGACGTGCCGGTCGGCTACGCCTCCTTCCCTTGCGAGATCCGCCGGCCGCCGCGGAGCATCGCCCAGCAGTCCTACACCGATATCCGCCGCTGGACGCCGATGGCACGAGGCGGTCATTTCGCCGCGCTTGAGCAGCCGGCAGCGTTGGCGGCCGACGTTGCCGCCTTCTTCAAGGAGCTAGGTGGCTAAGCCGTCAGGTCGCGGAATATCGCCGGAACCCGGTCGGATTGGCTGTTGTCCGGTATGCTGACCGGTTCGAGCATCTCCCGGACGTACAGGTCTTGTGAGCTGAACCCCTTTGGTGAGGCAGAAAACCACGGGCGGCTCCGCTGCGTCACAGCCCCAGGCTGCCGCGCAGCAGCCCGGGGCTGGTTGGACCCGAACTCCACCGGCGATGGATGGGCAAGAGCCGCGTGGAGCCTTTGACGATTGCAGGCGGTCTCGATGAACTCCCCGATGGCGGCGCTGGCATGGGCGAGATCGCGGTAGGCGCTGGCATCAACTTCCTCGTGCTTGAGCGTCTTCATGAAGCTCTCGGCCATGGCGTTGCAGGCTAGGCCGAAGCAGGAAGCTTGCCCGTTCGATGATGGCCGACGCGGAAGGAGTGGCAGCCCTGGGACCTTCCTGAAACCGAGCGAAGCGGCGGGCTGCGTCGAGGCTGGCAGCCTGAATGGGGATGCAGCACGGCTGGACCGGCCAGCCGGGCAATTTCTCGCCAGATCTTCGGACCGCGTTGGCCCGCCCGGAAGCGGCAGCATCCTTGCGGTGGTGAAGGCGTCCTTTCCTGGTCTGTCCGGCTGCCTCATGGTCACGCCATGTGCGCGCGTCAACGTGACCAGGCTGCTTGCTTGGCCGGAGATGTGCATTCTAACGTATCGGCCTCATGTACTGGACAGCCGGCCTATGATGACTCTGCCGCGGCGCCGTTATCTCCCTCCGGCTGTCAGCGGACCATGCTTTGGCGGTGCAGGCGCAGACTGCCGACACCGGGGCACAGCGATGCACGGCACCTGCATTCTGTCCATCGTCGGGGCGCGGCACAAACTCGTCGCAGGCCGCCGTCAGCCGCCTGCTGGAAATGATGGGGCGATGGAAAAGGCAGGACCCACGCCATGCTGAACGGCAAGGTTGCCATCGTCACCGGAGCTGGCGGCGGGATCGGACGGGAGATCGCGGTTGCCATGCGCTTGCGGGCGCTGCCGTGTTGGTCAACGACGTCGGGGCCTCGCTGACCGGGGAAGGGCTATCTGGCACTCCGGCGGAGCAAACCAAGCAGATCATCGAGCAGCGCGGCGGCCGTGCCGCCATCAGCACCGACAGCGTGGCCGAGTGGGACTCGGCGCAGCGGATCGTGCAGGCCGCGATGGACGCCTTCGGCCGGCTCGACATCGTGGTCAACAACGCCGGCATCCTGCGGGACGTGATCTTCCACAAGATGTCGCCCCGGGACTGGCTGGACGTGATCGGCGTCCACCTGAACGGCTCCTTCTTCGTCAGCCGGGCCGCGGCGGAGCGGTTCCGGGCGCAGTCGTCGGGCGCGTATGTCCACATGACCAGCACGTCGGGGCTGGTGGGCAACTTCGGCCAGGCGAACTACTCCGCGGCCAAGCTGGGCATCACGGCGCTGTCCAAGTCCATTGCGCTCGACATGCAGCGCTACGGCGTCCGCTCCAACTGCATCGCGCCGTTCGCGTGGAGCCGCATGACCAGCTCCATTCCCGCTGAAACGCCGGACCAGAAGGCACGGGTGGCGAAGCTGCAGCAGATGACGCCGGACAAGAACGCACCGCTCGCCGTGTTCCTCGCATCCGATGCCGCGTCGGGGTTCAGCGGGCAGGTGTTCGCCACGCGCTACAACGAGATCTTCCTGATGAGCCAGAGCCGCCCGTTGCGCTCGGTTCACCGTGGCGAGGGGTGGACGCCGGAGCTGATCGCGGAGCACGCAGCCCCGGCATTGCTGCCCAGCCTGCTGCCGCTGGACCGCAGCCAGGACGTCTTCGCCTGGGACCCCGTCTGAAGCTGAACGGCAGCCACGTGAACCGCCGGATTACCCCGGCCGGAAGCAGGGGACCGGCGTGCCGTCCGCTGCGGGCTGCCAGACCAGCGCCACGGCTTGGCCGATCGTCAGCGCGCCTGGGTCGCAATCCACCAGCGCCGTCATCATGGTCGGACCCTCGGCCAGCGTCACATAGGCAATCGTGTGGGCGGGTCCGCCGCGCTGCGTCGTGCTGAAGCTGTAGATGACGCCCTTGCCCGAGGCCGGCTCCAGCGTCGTGGGGCCGAAATCAAAGGGGGACACGGCGCGGGGATACCAGAAGAACCGGCCGGTGCCGCGGCATCGCCCGATCAGGAAACGCCCCTCCCGCGCGGCGGCGTAGAACGCGGCGCTTTCCGGGCTGGCAGGCGGGGCGGCGAATACCGGGTCCATCACTCGCGCTCCAGGATCAACGTGGCCGAGCCGTGGCGGCTGCCGAGCAGCCCGCCGGTGCCGTGCGCCAGGGCGAGCGTGCAGCCCGGCACCTGGACCGCCGGATGCGCCTCGCCCCGCAGTTGCCGCACGGCCTCGATCACCTTGGTGATGCCGCCGCGGTTCGCGGGGTGGTTGTTGCACAGGCCGCCGCCATCGGTGTTGAACGGCAGGCGGCCCACGCCCGAGATCAGGTTGCCGTCCGCGACGAACCTCCCGCCCTCGCCCTTGGCGCAGAAGCCGAGGTCCTCCAGTTGCATCAGCACGGTGATGGTGAAGCTGTCGTAGATGGACGCATACTGGATATCGCCCGGCCCGACGCCCGCCATCGCATAGGCCGGCGGCCCCGACCGGATTGCGCCGGAATAGGTCAGGTCCACGGTGCCGGCGTCCTGCCCCTTCATGGACTCTCCGGCGCCCAGCAGCCGCACCAAGGGCCGCTGCAGCCCGCGTGCGGCCGAGGCGCTCGTCACCACCAGGGCGCCGCCTCCATCGGTGACGACGCAGCAATCCAGCCGGTGCAGCGGACTGGAGATCACCGGCGAGGCCAATACCTGCTCGACAGTCACCACGTCCCGCAGCATGGCGTGCGGGTTGTGCTGGGCATGGTGGCTGGCCGCGACCTTGATCCACGCAAGCTGCTCCGACGTGGTGCCGAACTGGTGCATGTGACGCATGGCGCACATGGCATACAGGTTGGCCGTCGTCGGGCCGAACGGCGCTTCCCACGGCGCATCGGGCGCGTCCGCCACGACGGGGCGAGGACTTGCGCCGGAGTGGCCCGCGCTGCGCGGCCGCCCGGCCAGGGTGATCAGCGCGACCTCGCAGCGCCCGGCGGCGATGGCCTCCGCCGCATGGGCGACGTGCGCGATGTAGGAGCAGCCGCCAAGGTCGGTGCTGTCCAGATGACGCAGCCGCAGGTTCATGTAATCCGCCATGGCCAGCGGCCCCAGCCCGGGCGCGTCGCCGGCGCAGAAGTAGCCGTCCACGTCGTCCTTGGTCAGCCCGGCATCCCGCAGCGCGCCAGCCGCGGACTCTGCATGGAGTTGCGCGACGGACCGATCCGGCGCCTTGCGGGTCGGGTGCTCGAACGCGCCGACGATGTAGGCTTGACCCTTGATGGACATGGCGGGAGCGTAGGACCGCGGGGCGGTTCCGGCTAGGGTCCTCGGCCATCCGCCAGGGAAGCGTTCGACGTGCGCCTCCTGCCTGCGTTATGGTTTCAGCGGTGCCCCCGGGACGCCGCGGGCGAAGGAGGACCGTCCCATGACGCTGAACCGCCGCGGCCTGATCGCCGCTGCCGGCGCCCTTGCGGTGCCGCTGCGCGCCCGTGCCCAACCCGCGGCTCCGCTGCGCATCGGCGTGCTCACCGACCTGTCGGGCCAGTATCGCGACAACTCCGGCCCGACCAGCGTCCTTGCCGCACGCCAGGCGGTCGAGGACTTCCAGCCGGAGCGGCACGGCTTCACCGTCGAAATCCTGGCCGCCGACCACCAGCAGAAGCCTGATGTCGGCGCCGGCATTGCCCGGCAGTGGTTCGACCGGGACGGCGTCAGCGCCATTGCCGACGTGAACAACACCGCCATCGCACTTGCGGTACGCACCCAAGCCGTCGAGAAGGACCGCGCCCTGCTCGTCAGCGGCGCCGCGTCCGCGGACCTGACCGGCAAGTACTGCAGCCCCAACATGGTCCACTGGGCGCCGGACACCTGGGGCGACGCGCACTCGACCGGCGAGGCATTGCTGCGCGCCGGCCGCAAGACGTTCTTCCTGGTCGTCGCCGACTACATCTTCGGCCAAACCCTGGAGCGCGAGGTGGCGTCCCTCGTGCAGGCCGGGGGCGGCACGGTGCTGGACGTCGTCCGCTACCCGTTCCCCGGCACGACCGACTTTTCCGCCTACCTGGTGCAGGCGCAATCCAGCGGCGCCGACGTGATCGCCTTCTGCAACACCGGTGGCGACATGGAGAACGCGGTGAAGCAGGCACGCGAGTTCGGCCTGGCCCGCGACGGCCGCGCCGTCGCGCCCATGTTCGGCTTCATGACCGAGATGAAGGCGGTCGGGCTGGAAACCGGGCAGGGCCTGTTCATGACCGAGACGTTCTACTGGGACCTGAACGACCGCACACGCGCCTTCACCCGGCGCTTCCTGCCGAAGTCGCCCGGCAACTACCCATGCAGCCTGCACGCCGGCTGCTACAGCGCCGTGCTGCACTACCTCAAGGCGGTGGCGGGCGGCGGCGCGGCGCGCACGTCCGGACGTGCCGCCATCGCGGCGATGAAGGCGCTGCCCACCGACGACGACTGCTTCGGCGCGGCCAGCGTCCGGGCGGACGGGCGCTTCCTGTGCGACACCCACCTGTTCCAGGTGAAGTCCCCGGCCGAAAGCACGGGGCCTTGGGACATCTACCGCCTGGTGTCGTCCACGCCGGGTGCGCGGGCGTTCCGGCCACTGGCGGAGGGCGGCTGCACGATGGCGCCAGCATGAGGGCAACTGATGAAGGAGGGGGCATGAACGCGCCGCTGACCGGCACCGCGGCCATCCCGGACAGCCGCGGGCTGAACCTGTATCGTGCCGACCCGGCGCTGGCGCGGCTGGCCTCGCTGTATCTCCCCGCCGACCTGTGCGCTCACCTCCAGCCGCACCTGGACCGCCTGGGCGCGCTGGCCGGGGGCCGTCTGGACGAGCTGGCCGGCACCGCCGACCGTAATCCGCCGCGCCTGCACCACCGCACCCGCCGCGGCGAAGACGTGCAGTCCATCGAGAAGCACCCCGCCTACACCGAGATGGAGGCCCTGGCCTTCGGCGAGTACGGCTTGGCTGCGCTGTCCCACCGCGGCGGCGTGCTGGGCTGGCCCGCTCCGATGCCGCCTGCCGCCAAGTACCTGCTGACCTACCTGTTCGTGCAAGCCGAGTTCGGGCTGATGTGCCCGGTCAGCATGACCGACAGCCTGACCCGCACCCTGCGCCGCTTCGGCGACCCGGCATTGGTCGCACGCCACCTGCCGGCATTGACCAGCGGGGACATGGACGCGCTGGCACAGGGCGCGATGTTCATGACGGAGCAGGGCGCCGGCTCCGACGTGGGCGCCACCGCCGTGACCGCCGCGCCGCTGCCGGACGGCACCTGGACGTTGACGGGGGATAAGTGGTTCTGCTCCAACCCTGACGCGGCCCTGGCGATGGTGCTGGCCCGGCCATTGGGCGCACCCGACGGCATACGCGGCGTCAGCCTGTTCCTGCTGCCGCGCACCCTGCCGGACGGGCGGCCGAACGCGGCGCGCATCGTGCGGCTGAAAGACAAGCTGGGCACGCGCTCGATGGCGAGCGGCGAGGTCCGGCTGGAAGGCGCCGTCGCCTGGCTGGTCGGCGACCCCGGCGCCGGGTTCCGGCAGATGGCGGACATGGTCAACAACTCCCGCTTGTCGAACGGCGTGCGCGCCGCCGGGCTGATGCGGCGCGCTGTGACGGAGGCCGGGTTCGTGGCCCGGCGCCGGGTGGCGTTCGGCGTGCCGCTGGCCGACATGCCGCTGATGCAGCGCCAGCTCATGAAGATGCAGCTGTGGGCGGAGCAGGCGCGCAGCATGATGTTCCAAGCCGCCGATGCGCTGCGCCGGTCCGACGCCGGGGAGGAGGGCGCCTACGGCCTGCTGCGCATGCTCACGCCGCTGCTGAAGTTCCGCGCCTGCCGCGACGCGCGCAAGGTGGCCGGGGACGCGATGGAGGTGCGCGGCGGCTGCGGCTACATCGAGGACTGGCCGGACGCGCGCGTGCTGCGCGACGCGCACCTCGGCTCGATCTGGGAGGGCACGAGCAACGTCGTCGCGCTGGACGTGATGCGGGCGGCGCGGCGCGACGGTGGGCTGGATGCGCTGCTGGCGCACGTGCGCGGGCTGGCTGTTCCGGGGCTGGACGTGGCGCCGGCGATGGAGCGCGCCGCGGACCTGGCCGCCGCCGCCATGGCGCCCGAAGGCGTCCACCTGACGCGGCAGGCCGCATCGGCGCTGTATCACGTGACCTCCGCCGCGGCGATGGCCTGGGAAGCGGCGCGGCTGCGTGACCCGGATCGGCTGGCGATGGCCAGCATGGTCCTGCGCCACCGCGTTCTGCCGCGCGACCCGCTGGCGGCGGACGCGTAGGAAGGCGATCCCCGGCCCGGCATGGCCATCCTCCCGCAGGCCGGACTGCGCCGGGGCGGGTGCGAACAGGCCGAAGTGCCACCTATGCGGGAGGGTATCGCCGGGTCGCCAGCGGGCCGGGTCCTAGTCCAGCATCGCCGAGATGCGTTGGACGGGCGCCAGGGAAGACGGGCGCCAGGGAACAGGTGTCTTCGACCTCGACCTCGGTTATCAACGCCTTCTCGGGCTGGCCTTGTTGCCTGGTTTCCTTGCGGACACGCTACGGCGGTGCCAGCCCACGGACAAGGCGCCACACAGAGGACGGCGGACATGGACGCGGACCGGACCCCGGTCATCATCGGCTGCGGCGAGACCATTGACCGGCCGGATGCGCCCATGCCTGCACGGGAACCAGCGGGGCTGATGGCCGATGCGCTCCGGGCCGCCGACGCCGATGCGGGCGGCGGATGGCTGGCACGGCTAGGATCGCTGGATGTCGTGAACTCCGTGTCCTGGCGCTACGCGGACCTGCCTGGGCGTGTCGTGGCGTTGCTGGGCCATCGGCCGGCGCGGGTCGCCTATGGCCAGGTGGGCGGGGAAACGCCGGTGCGGTTCCTGCACGAGGCGGCGGAGCGGATACGCGCCGGCTCCGCCGAGGTGGCGGCGGTATGCGGGGGCGAGGCGCAGCACGCCGTGACGGCCGCAC
>CAXTDP010000142.1:0-10182 GCA_964242295.1 uncultured Acetobacteraceae bacterium
CTGCCGCGGGCTGGCTGAAGGCGCGGCTGGACTGGATGGGGCAGAGGCTCACCCGGCCGCCGGCCGGTCCGGACCCGCGTGTCGCGTCTTACATGGAGCTGATGGAGGCGTGCCTTCTCGTGCTGCGCGCCAGCGCGCGCCTGGCTGTCCCCAACCCGGTTTGCCAGCCGTCGCAGCGGGGACTCTGGAAGGTGGAGGATGCGCTGCGTCGGGTGCGCGCCAGTCTGGCCAAGCGTCCGGAAGGCGGGCGGCTGGAAAGCTTCATGCCGACGTTCCCAGAGGGGCCGAACCGCGACTTCCAGATCCGCGCCGCGCTGGCCAGCACTCTCCTGGCTGGGCTGGAGCTGGCGCGCGAGGGTGCTGTCGCGCTGCACCAGGCTGCGCCGTTCGAGGCTCTGGTCCTTGTTGGCGCGGTGCTGAGCGAGCCGCCGTAGAAAAGGCTATAGGACGAGAAAGCCAAGCAAAGTCCCGCGTGGACCACTTGCGGTCGCCAGACGCAGGCATGAGCGGGTGTGTCTCTCACCGAGACGTCGAGCAATCCTCAACGAAGACGGCCGGAGACCTCCTCTGCTGCAGCTTTCAGGCCGCGCGGGATTTCTCCCTCCCAATCAGCAGGCAAGCGCAAAGCGGTGGAGGCCACCGACAACGCCATGCTCATGTTTCCGTGCGCATCCTGTATGGGGGCGCTGAACGTGGTGATGGCGACCTTGTGGAGCGGCGACTCCTCTTGGCTCGCCATGCGCGCAAGACCCCTTTGCCGCACCTCGTCCACTTCAGCATCGAAGCCGCGGCGGCGAGTGTCCAAATCCTCGCCTGGAACGCCAAACAAGCGCAGGTCTTCCTCGATGAAGCGCTCCGTCCTGCTTCTGGGCAGGAAGGCCGCAAATGCCTTGCCTGCCGCCGACTGGGAGATCGGCATGACCAGCCCGGTGAACAGCTGATCGCTGACGGGTTTACGGGACGGCTCCCAATAGACCGCCGTCGGGCCATGGTTGCCCCAGACAGACAGGCACAGCGTGTGCTCGCCAAGCCGTGCGGCAACCTCGCCCAGTCCAGACGAAGCCCTGCGGATGGTTTCAGGCGACACGGGCCGCAGATCCTGCATCCGGAAATCCACTGGCCCGACATCATAGGCATAAGCCCGCAGATAGCTGCCGGCTCCGAAGGCAAGGCCCTTGCGGCTGTAATGGCCGATGCGCTCAATCCGGCCAATGAACAGCATGTGGTCACCGCTGAGATGGGACGCCAGCTTGACGCACTCGAGATGCGCGGCAGCCCCGTCGAGCACGGGGACGTCTCCGATGCCGGCACGATGGGCGATGCCGCTGAACTTGTCATCGCGCGACTTGGCGAACTGGTTGGAAACGTCCACCTGGTCATCCGCCAGGATGTTCACCGCGAAGTGGTCGCTGTCGCGGAATGCCGGGAAGCTTCGCGACGTCAGCGCCTGGCTCCAGAGGACCAGCGGCGGGTCGAGTGACAACGAGCTGAACGAGTTCGCCGTCACGCCATGGGCCGTGCCCTCCTTGTCCCGGGTGGTGACGACCGTCACCCCCGTCACGAACGTGCCCAGGACGTTGCGGAGCGCACGCTGGTCGAATGCCGCTGCCGAGTTTGTCATGCATGCCCCCTGGCGGGTTCAGAGCGGACCAGCTGCGCCGTAGAGCAGGCGAACCTTCGCCGGGTCGTCGCTGGCCATGTAGAACAGATGGACAAAGGCCGGAGCGGACGACGGCCCGGCCTCATGCCCTCGCATCCCGACCTCTCCCCGGACCACCTTGACGGGACCGTGATCGCAGTATTCGGTGATCTCGTGCGAAAGGCTTCCGCCTTGCGAGTAGCTCCGCAAAGCTTCGCTGATCTGATCACTGCCGCATGCGTGGTGACTTCCCAGCCGAAGTTCCGCGCCGGCATTGAAGACGCCAGGCTCCGATCCGAAGCGCCCCTGGTCCAAATCCTGATAGAAACCGAGCAGCCACTCCGGCGCGGGTGCGGATGTGGGCGGGGCTGCCGGCTGCCTCCCAGGCTTGACCCGCCAGGCCCCATCCTCGACCTCCTCATCGCGCCGCGCCGCGGCAAGCGCCTGCTGCATCCCTGCCCGATCGAGCGGCACGCAGTAGCCGGGCTTGGCCCTTTCAAACCGCCAGCTCTCGGCCAGGCTCCCCGCGTCGAGCACGTCATAGCCGATGCGATCCTGGAACTCGGCCACAACCCGTTTCGCCTCCGGGTCATCCCCCGCGATCGGCAAGGCGTGCCTGTCGGGGAACCCAGCCGGGCGGCCGTCAACTTCCAGGTCAACGGCCAGGATGGCGTTGAACGCCTTGACCACGCGCGCGCTGGGCATCAGCGCCGCGATCATCTCGCTCGTCGTGGTCCGGCGCTGATCCAGCTCGGGAATCGCGCCATCGCGATGCGGATAGTAGTTGTTGGCGTCGGCCACGATCTTTCCTGCCAGCGCCGCGGCTGGAAGCTGGTCGCGGTTCCTGAATGGGATGGCCATGATGACGATGTCACCGAACGCCGCCGCTTCCTCGACGGTGCCGGCCTTCGACTTGGTGGCACTCGCGGTGCTGATCAGCGTCTGTGGGCCGCGGGAGTTGCTGATCATCACCTCGTCGCCATGGACAGCGGCGAGTTTCGCCAGGGTCCGGCCGATATACCCGGCGCCGATGATGCCGATCCGCATGTTGCAATTCCTCTGTCAATCTGATGAGCGCTAGTGCGCGACGAGCGGGCAGCCGCCCTCGGCAAGCGGTCGGAAGGCGTCTTCCGCAGCCACGACGGCAAGACGCTTGTAGTAGTCCCACTCCGCACGGCTCTCCTGCGGGCGCTTCACCTCGAAGATGTAGGCCGGCAGCATGACCTGCCCATCGGCACGGATGCTGCATTTGCCGAAGGCGTCATCGTCGGTCGGCATGGCCTTCATACACGCGACGGCGTTCCGGCCACCCCGGCCCGCTGCTACACCCAGCTCGGCGAGCGCCTTGAGGTAGTGGAGCGTTGCACTATAGGCGCTGGCGTGCGTCGTGCACGGCATGTTGGCCGGCGTCTTCGGCCGCACCCGCGCGGTGAAGGCGCGCGTGCGGTCGTTGAGGTCCCAGTAGAAGCCTTCGGTCAGCAGCAAGCGTTGGGCCGTCTCCAACCCTACCGCGCGCACATCGCCGATCAGCATGATGAGCGCGGCGACCTTCATCTGCGGCGTCACGCCGAACTCGATAGCCTGCTTGAGATTGCTGATCGTGTCGCCCCCGGCGTTGGCAAGGCCCAGCACGTCTGCGCCGCTCGCCTGGGCGTCGAGCAGGAAGGACGAGAAGTCCGTCGTCTCCGGGAACGGATAGGTCGAGGTGCCGACCACCTGTCCACCCGCCTCGATGGCGAACCGCCCGGCATCGCGCGCAAGCTGCTGTCCCGTCACGTAGTTGGCGGCGATGAAGTACCAGCGCTTGCCGCCCGCCCGCGTGACAGGCCCGGCGAGGGCCTTGGCGAGCATGTAGGTGTCCCACGACCAGTGAACCATGTTGCGCGTGCACTGCGGCCCCGTGAGTTCGGCCGAGCCGGTCGCGCAGTTCAGCAGAACCTTGTTCCTCTCAGTCACGATGGTGCTCACGGCCAGCGCCGCCGCGGAGTTCGGCACGTCCACAATGGCATCCACGGCGTCACGGTCCAGCCAGCCGCGGGCGGTTTGCGCCGCCACATCCGGCTTGTTCTGGTGGTCGGCCGCCAGAGCCTCGACATCGAACCCGCGCTGTCCGAAGTCCTGCACGGCCTGCCGGACGCAGGCGACGCTGGTCTGGCCGCTCAGGTCCCGGTAAGGGCCGGACTGGTCGTTCAGCACGCCGAGGCGGATAACCGGGTTCGCGCCCTTTGCCGACGAGGTGGCGAGGGCTGCGGCAGAGGCCAGAAGACACCTGCGCCTGAGCATCGTTCGCTTGAGCATCATTGGCCTCCCTGGTCCCGATCGATTGCCGCGACGTGTCCCAGTCATGCGTCCCTGCCCGCAGCGCCCCGCACAGGGGTTGGCGAAGCCTGCGGGTTGCTTGTGCTCCGTCCGGCGCTGCCGCTTCAGATCGGCAAGCGATAAACGCGGGCTGCAGTCCCGGCGAACAGCGCTTCCCGCTCGTCCGGCGACGCGCTGGAGGCGATGCGCTTGAAAGCGTTCCAAAGGGTGGCGTAGCCGGTTCCCTGGACGTCGACGGGAAAGTTGCTTTCGAACATGCAGCGGCCGGCACCGAAGGCCTCAATGCAGGTTTCGAACCAGGGCCGCCAGATCGCCGCCAGGGTGCGGGAGTCCGGCGGATCCGGCGCATCGATGTAGTTGAAGGCGCCGCCACGGCCCAGGATGCCTTCGAGCTTGCACACGATGTTGGGTCGGCGGGCGACCGCGAGCAGGCCGGCCTTCCAGTCCGCGAAATGCTCGGCCCGGTTCTGGGCATACGGACCGTAGCCCAACAAGCCGCCGCAGTGGTTCAGCACGACCTGCAGATCGGGCATCGCATCGGCGAGGTCCGCGAGTTCGGCAAGCTGCGTGTGGAACATCCACGCGTCGAAGGTCAGGCCGTGCGCCTGCACCTTGCCGAGGCCCTCGCGGATGGCTGGGTGGGCCAGGGCATATTGCCTGCAGCCGGTGTGGCTGTTCTGGATCTGCTCGCTCGGGTCCCAGTTGGTCGAGAACCGGACACCTTTGAACAGGTCCGGGGCGGCCCGCTGGTGGGCAACGAGCACGTCCTCGACGGCGCCGCCGAGCTGCAAGTCGGCGTAGCCGATGATCCCCGCGCAGGCCCGTGCCGGCCCATACCGGCCGCTTCGGCTCATCGCATGGACGCCGGCCACGAACTCGGTTTCCCCCACCGGGCGCAGCGCGGCCGGTCCATCTGCGCGGTACATCGCCAGGCACTCGGCGAACACGGTCGCGACCACGTTGTGGCCGGTATAGAGGTCGGCGGTGAACTCATCGAGCAGGTAGCGGAAGCCCGGAAGATCCCACAAGTGATGGTGCGGATCGATGATGGGCAGATCCGGGAACAGGATATCCTCCTGCGGCTGCCGGCTCAGCCATGAGACGTCGGGTGGGAAGATGCGCCCGAACTCGGTGGGATGCCCGGTAGGGCTGGTGACGAACAGCGACAACGCTCCCGGAACGGTCGAGGGGCGGACGGCCTCCGATGCGCCGGCTTCAATATTCAAGACCGCCTCCCAACCTTGTCCGTTCCTCACCTGCATGGGCCTGCATGGCGCCGCACAGGACGGTCTGCTTTCGATGTCTATATACACACATAAACACTAGTGGCAATATGCTTCTGGGCGGCTCACACCTTGACCGGTCGGGCATTGAGGACTGGCCCAGCAGCCAGCAGGAGGACGCGATGAAAGCGGTTCAGATTGATCGTTATGGTGGACCTGAGGTCCTGACCCTGCGCGAACTTCCTGCGCTGCGGCCCGGGCCAGGCGAGGTCCTGATCCGGATGGCACACTCCGGCATCAATGTTATGGACCTCGCGACGCGCAAGGGCGCCTTCGCCACTTCGCAGACCTACCCGGTCGTGCTTCCCACGACCCTGGGAATGGAGGGCGCCGGCACCATCGAGGAGGTTGGCTTGGGTGTGGCCGATCTGCAGCCAGGCGACCGGGTCGCCTACTGCCTGGTCTGGAACAGCTACGCCGAACATGCCGTCGTGCCGGCCTGGCAGGTGGTTCCGGTGCCGGACGGCCTGCCGCTCGACTGTGCTGCGACGTCGATCTTTCCGGGCTTCACCGCGCACTACCTCGCAACCGATGTCGGGCGCCTCGGCCCAGGCCGGACCTGCCTGGTGCACGCAGCGGCGGGCGGCGTGGGGCAGATGCTGGTGGCTTTGGCGGCACGCCTTGGGGCAACCGTTTATGGAACGGTGCGAAGTGAAGGCCAGAAGCAGGCGGCCCTGGACCGCGGCGCCGCGGCCGTGTTCCTGTCCGCCGACGGCGCGTTCGTCGATCCGGTCCGGGACCTCACCGGGGGCCACGGCGTCGATGTGGTGTTCGACTCCGTCGGCAAGCCGACCCTGCGGCATGACTTCCGCGCCGCCCGGAAGAAGGGTTTGGTCGTCAGCTTCGGCATCTCCGGCGGCGCTGTCGAGGACCTGAACCCGGCTGAGCTGGGAGAGGCCGGGTCGCTCTACCTAACCCGGCCGCGCCTGAAGGACCACCTGACGGACGCCATGACGATCCGCCGGCGCGCCAGCGAGATGTTTGCGGCGGTGCTGGAAGCGCATGCCGGCGTGGCGATCGGCAACCGGTACGGCTTGGCGGACATTCGGCAGGCGCACATTGACATCGAGTCGCGGCTTGCCGGTGGCAAGGCGGTCCTTGATATAGCCTAGCGTAGGAATCGCTTACTCTGCCGCGCCCTGACCGGACACCGTCCCGTCCAGCCATGACCCGCCCGGTGCTCAATGGAGACGCCAGGCCGCACGGCGCTCCCTGACCCACGGCACCAAGCCCCCAGCCAACAGGATCTCATGCGGCAGGCCCGCCATCCCGGCCGAAGGGTAGTCCACGTCATCGATGCGGACGACCCCGGTCTCAAAATCGACGCCGACCTCGCAGCCCGGCCGGGCTGCAGCGACCGCCTGCGGGTTGACGAGGGCCGGCAGGCCGCAGTTCACCGCATTCCGGCCGAAAATCCGTGCAAAGCTCTTGCCAACGACGCAGCGCACGTCGGAGGCAAGCATGGCGCTCGCCGGCTGCTCGCGCGAGGAGCCGGACCCGAAGTTGTCACCGACGAACAGCACGGTCGGCCCATGCCGGAGCAGGGTGCGCAACGAGGGGTCAAGCCCCTCGAACAGGTGCTCGCGCGCCTTCATGGGATCGATGATGCCGATGTACTTGCCGGGATACAGCGCGTCGGTATCGACGTTGTCCTCCGCGATGACGACCGCCTTCGCTGTGATGGGCATCACGGGATCTCCGGCGCGCCGGAGACATCGCGGGGATCGACGATCCTCCCTGCGACCGCAGAAGCTGCGGCGGTGTAGGCGCTGGCCAGGAACACCTCCGCCTCTGGCGAGCCCATCCGGCCCCGGAAATTGCGGTTGGTGGTCGCGACGACGCGCTCGCCCGGCGCCATGACCCCGGTATGGCCGCCGAAGCAGGCGCCGCACGTCGGCGTCGAGACGACGGCGCCTGCGTCAACGAAGATGTCGAGCAGGCCCTCGCCAAGGGCCTGCTTGTACACACGCCGGCTCGCCGGCACGATGATCAGCCGGGTGCCGTCCGCCACCTTGCGGCCGCGCAGCATGTGGGCCGCCTGGCGCAGGTCGGTCATAGTCCCATTGGCACAGTTGCCGATATAGACCTGGTCCACTTTGATCCCTCCCGCGGCGCCGACCTCCGCCACGTTGCCCGGCAGGTGCGGCAGCGCGATCAGCGGACCAAGGCCGTCGAGATCGATGACGACCTCTCGCGCGACTGCGGCGTCCGCATCGGACCGGACCGGCGACCACGGCCGGCTTGTCCGGCCCGCGAGGTAGGACCGGGTGACCTCGTCGGCCGGGAAGAAGCCCGTCTCGGCGCCTGCCTCCACCGCCATGTTGCTGACGGCCATGCGTTCATCGATGGTCAGCGCCTCGGCCCCGGGACCCGTGAACTCGAGCACGCTGCCGGTCGCACCGGACACGCCGATCCGCCCGAGCACGGCCAGGATCAGGTCCTTCCCGGTCACGAACGGCGCCTTGGCGCCGGTGAAGACGATCCGGATTGTGTCCGGGACGACTTGCCAGAATGCGCCGATCGCCATGCAGCAGGCGAGATCGGTCAGTCCCACCCCGGTGCCGAGAGCGCCAAGGGCGCCATAGGTGCAAGTATGGGAGTCTCCGCCGGCAATGACCGAGCCAGGAACGACCCAGCCCTCCTCGATAAGCACAGTATGCTCGATCCCGCCGCGTCCCTGGGCATAGAAGGTGACGCCCTGGTCTCTGGACCAGCGCTCCAGCGTTTGCAGGACGATTGCGGACGCCACATCCTTGGCGGGGGCGAAGTGGTCCGCGACGGTGACGATCTTCGCCGGGTCGAACACGCGGTCCACCTGCATATCGCGCAACACCGCGATGGCGCCGTTGGCGGAGGCGTCGTTCCCGAGCACGACATCGCAGGGCAGCATGACTACGTCCCCGACCGCGACCTGCTGTCCGCCGAGGTGATCCGAGATGATCTTTTGCACCAGCGTCATCGGCGTTCGCGGGGCGGTGCCGGCAGCAGCCGCTTGGGGCTGTGCGGCGCCTGTCGATGAACTGGTGAGCCTGCGGTCATGGATGGCCGTGGTCATCGCTCGCCTTCCTGTTTCTGCACGATGGGCATCAGGCCGTCGAACCCTGCAGGAACGCGAGGGTGGCCGACGCGATCCCCTCCGCCTCGGCCTGCATGGCGTGGAGGTATGTCACGTCCACGCTGGCCGGCGTTCCCGACCGCATCATCCTGCAGACCTGCTCCGCTTGCGGACCCAGCGGTGCCTCCTCCGGCGAGCGCAGCTCCAGCACCAGGGTGCGGGCCTGGATGGCAGCGAACGCCGTGGCGAGGTCGAAGGCGAACACGGCGCGATAGACCGGGATGATGCTTTGCCACCCCAGCACGTAGTCCGCCGCCTGCGCCTCAGCCGCCGCGATCTCCGACGCCTGGATGCCGGCGCCGGTCAGCAATCGCGGCGGCCACCAGATCGAGGTCGCGGCAACGCCTGCGGCAAGCCAGCGCCGCACGAGATCGCTGCCATCCGCGCTTGGCCCGAACTTGAAGTCGGAGCGGTCGAACAGTGGCTGGATCGCCGCGTTGCGGGCAGCCCAGTCCGGGATGATGCTATGCGTGTATCCCGCCAGCACGACATCGCCGACCCGGCCCGGATGCTCCGCAGCGAGCGCGGCTGCGATCTTGTTGCCGGTGTTGACGCCGAACACATGCGCCCGTTCGAGGCCGAGCGCGTCGAGGAATGCAACGACGCACGCCGCGAGCATCGGGATGCTGACCGGGTCCGGCAATGGATGCGAGGCGCCGAAGCCCGGCGTGTCCATGGCGATCGTGCGGAAGTGCCGCGAGAGCAAGGGCATGACCTGGTTGAAATGGCGGTGGCTGCGCGGCGTCTCGCTCAGCAGGATCAACGGCGGACCCTCGCCGGCCTCGGCATAATGGATTTGGCCCAGACCCGTCTCGGCATAGGCCCGCCTGACTTTCAAAGCCTCGGTCGTCATGGGATCAGCTTTCACACGTTATAAGACCAGGGCGCATTCCTTGGAAGGCGGCCGGAACGCCTCGCTTCCCGGGATCCTGCGCAGCACCTTGTAGAGGTCCCAGGCTCCCTTGGACTCCGTCGGCGTCTTCACCTCGACCAGCACCATGTCGTGCACCATCCGGCCGTCCTGCCGCAGGGTCCCCTCGCCAAAAGCGTCGTCGGACACCGGCATCTCCTTCATCTTGGCGATGACGTCCACGGCGTTGATCGAGTTCGCCGCCGCGACGCCCTTCAGGTAGTGCAGCACGGCAGAGTAGGCGCCAGCCTGGACCGAGGTCGGCGGCTTGCCCTTGTTCCGTGCCGCGAACCGGGCTGAGAACCGCCGGGTACCGTCGTCGAGGTCCCAGTAGAAGGCTTCGGTCAGCACCAGGCCCTGCGCGGCAGCCAAGCCAAGCCCCTGGATGTCGGTTAGGAGAGCGAACGGCAACGCAAGCTTCTGGCCCTGCCGGGTGATGCCGAACTCCTGAGCCTGCTTGAGCGCGTTGATCAGGTCGAAGCCGCCCTCCGCAAGCACGATGGCGTCCGCGCCCGACGTCTGCGCCTCGACGAGCGGGCTTGAGAAGTCCGGCGTCCCGGTCGCTGTCCGGACCACGCCGACCACGGTGCCGCCGGACGCGGCGATGGCCTGGCGGGCGATCGCCTCGAACGCGATCCCGGTCAGCGAGTCCTGCAGGACGAAGAACCACTTGCCGCCCTTGGCCAGGGTGGCGAAGGTCGGCGTGGCGACCGAATACTGGTCGTATGTCCACTGCACCGTAATTGTTCACCTCTGTCCCGATGACGTTTTCGGCGAGCGTTATGTTCGCTTGAACCTGGCGGCGAGCATGGCGTCGGCGGTTCCGATGGCGAATGCATCTGGATTGAACTCATCGTCCACCCATTCGACCTGCTCGGCATACTCGGGGTGCCCGGGGTCGGCGAGAACAGCGAGG
>CAXTDP010000143.1:0-10171 GCA_964242295.1 uncultured Acetobacteraceae bacterium
CTTCTCCCACCCGTTCATCACCCATACGCCGGCAATCTCGCAACAGGCTCTCAGGCGTCATGTATAGCGAACCGAGCCTTATGATCGTCAGGCTAGCGCGAGTGCCGCGCTTCCCGCGCGTGGCAAGTCGACTCCCAGCGACGACTAGTTACGTCCCGGCACGGGCTTGCGGACTGGTCGTATCGGCGTCTCAATGCAGGTCTGCATCGGGGAAGCCGACCATGCGCCGAAGGACCGCCCTGGCCGCGATCGCGGGCACGCTTGCCAGTCCCAGCCTGCTTCGCGCGCAACCGCCGCGAACACTGCGGTTCGTGCCGCAAGCTGATCCGGCCATCCTGGACCCGATCGTCACCACGGGGCTGGTGACCCGCAACCACGGCTTCATGATCTTCGACACGCTCTATGGCGTGGACGAGCGGTTCCGGCCGCAGCCGCAGATGGTGGAAGGCCACACGATCAGCGATGGCGGCCTATCTTGGACCATGCGGCTGCGCGAGGGGCTGCGCTTCCACGACGGGACCCCGGTCCTGGCGCGCGACGTGGTGGCCAGCCTGCGCCGCTGGGCCGCGCGCGACACGTTCGGCACCTCGCTCTTCGCCATCGTGGACGAGATCGCGGCACCGGACGACCGCACTGTGGCCTGGCGTCTCAAGCGCCCTTTCCCGCTCATGCCGGACTGCCTGGGCAAGGTGGGCGCGATCACCGCGGCCATCATGCCCGAGCGCCTTGCGAAGTCCGATCCCGCCGTGCCCCTTTCGGAGATGGTCGGCAGCGGCCCCTTCCGCTTCGTGGCGGACGAGTACGTCGGCGGCTCGCGCGTGGTGTATGCGCGGTTCGACGGCTATGTGCCGCGGCCCGAAGCGCCGAGCCTGCTGGCGGGCGGCAAGCCCGTGCACTTCGATCGAGTGGAATGGCAGACCATTCCCGACCCGGCCACCGCTGCCGCCGCCCTGCAGCGCGGCGAGGTGGACTGGGTGGAGCAGCCGCTGGTGGACCTGCTGCCCAGGCTGAAGGCCGACCGGAATATCACGACCGAGGTGATCGACCCCACCGGCGCGGTCGGCGTGCTCCGCTTCAACCAGTTGCACCCGCCGTTCAACAACCCCGACATCCGCCGGATCGTGCTGGGCGCTGTCAGCCAGTCGGAGTTCATGCGGGCGGTGGTCGGCGACGACCGCTCGCTGTGGCAGGACGGGTGCGGATTTTTCCCGCCGGGCTCGCCCCTGGCCAATGACGAGGGCATGGCGGCGCTGATGGGACCCCGCGATCTCGCAGCCTCCGCCAGGGCGCTGAAGGCGGCGGGCTACGGCGGCGAGCCCGTTCTGATGATGGCGCCCACCGATTTTCCCTCCATCAACGCCATGAGCGAGGTGACGCGGGACCTGCTCGAGAAGATCGGCATGAGAGTGGACTACGTGGCGACCGATTGGGGCTCCGTGCTGCGTCGCCAGGCCAATCGCGACGTGCCGTCCAAGGGCGGCTACAACCTGTTCTGCACCTACTCCCCCGGCATCACCCACTACACGCCCGCCGCCCACAACTTCCTGCGCGGGTCCGGCGACAAGGCCACCTTCGGCTGGTCCGTAAGCCCAGGGTTGGAGGGGCTGCGGGAGCAGTGGCTGACCGCCCCAGACGACGCCGCCCGGCTTGCCATAGCCCGGCAGATGCAGCGGCAGGCCTTCATTGACGTGCCCTACGTCCCGCTTGGCCTGTTCCTGCAGCCCACGGCGCACCGGCGCGACCTGTCCGGGCTGATCGGAGGGCCGCCGCTGTTCTGGAACGTGAAGCGCGGCTGATGCGGGACGACGCCATCCTGCTGATGCTGGCCGGGACGCTGCTGCCCGGCGGCGCCGGCTTCCCGCCCTTCGCCGCCACGCAGGCCGGCGCGCTGCTGCTGCAACGCCTGGCAGCGGACGATGCAGCCCGGCTGCTCGCCGCCCTGCGCACGCGCGGGCCTGCGCCCGATGAACCCGCCCAATGGACGAAGGCAGCCTGCCGCCTCGAAGCCGTGGAGCCCGAGCTGTTCACCGGGTTCCGCCGGCAGGCCTACCTGGCCTATTACGAGCAGCCGCCGGTGATCGCCGCGATCCGCGCGCTGGGCCACCCCTACAATGACGCGCCCCTTCCCGACGGCTACCCGACCGAAGCCTTCGACCCCGCCCGGGACGCACCCCGGCACGGGCGCGGCCGCTGGATCGACACGGATGACGTTCGCCCGGTGAACGTGGCGGGTCTGGACCTGGAGAGCTTGCGATGAGAACGCCCGACCATGCCGAGATCCTGGTCATCGGGGCCGGCGCCAGTGGAGTGGTCACCAGCCTTACGCTTGCGGATGCCGGGCTTCGCGTGGTGTGCCTGGACCAGGGCGGCTGGACCGAGCCCGCCCAGCATCCGCACGGCGGTGCCGACTTCGTGCACCGCCGCTTCACCGACTGGAATCCGGAGCCGGCGATACGGCGCGGCCCCGACGACTACCCCATCCAGGGCGGCCAGTCCCACGCGCTGATGTGGAACGGCGTCGGCGGCTCCACCAACGCCTATGCCGCGCTGTGGCCACGCTTCCGGCCTTCGGATTTCCGCAAGGGGCGCGAGCACGGCCTCGCGCCGGACTGGCCCATCACCTATGCCGACCTGGCCCCGTTCTACGACGAGGCCGACCGGCTGGTCGGCGTGTCCGGCCTGGCCGGCGACCCCGGCATGCCGCCCCGTCCCGCCTATCCCTGCCCGCCCTTGCCGATGCGCGACAGCGGGCGCGTCATGGCCCGGGGCTTCGACCGGCTGGGCTGGCACTGGTGGCCCATGCCGGTCGGCACGATCTCGGAGCCTTATGACGGCCGGGCGCCCTGCAACGGCTGCGGCAACTGCGGCTCCGGCTGCCCGCGCGGCTCCATGGCCAAGATGTCGCTGACGCTATGGCCCCGGGCGCTGGCCGCTGGGGTGGAGCTGCGCACCGGCGCGCGGGTGGAGCAGATCGAGACCGGGCCGGACGGGCGGGCGAGCGGGGCCGTTTACATTGACCGCGCCACGGGGAGCCGGGTGCGGCAGACCGCGGATGTCGTGATCGTCGCCGGCAACGGCATCGGCTCTCCCCGACTGCTGCTGATGTCGGCCAGCGGACGGCATCCGAGGGGTCTTGCCAACGGCAACGACGTGGTGGGCCGCTACCTCCTGCACCATACGCTCGTGGCGGCCGAGATCTGGGTGGACGCACCCATCCGCTCCTACATGGGCAACTCCGGCGCCCTGATCAGCAGCGAGTTCGCGGAAACCGACACCTCGCGCGGCTTCGTCAACGGCTTCAACTTCAACGTCACCCGCACCGGGCCGGCCGGAGCCGCGGCCATCGGCGCGTTCGGCCACCGCCCAGCCCCTTGGGGCGCCGGGCACCACGATTACTTCGCTCGCCATTTCGGCCACAGCTTCGGCGCCTACGCCATTGGCGACGACCTGCCGCAGCCCGGCAACCGCGTGACCCTATCGGACAGCGATCATGACAGCGACGGGTTGCCGGCCGCGCGGCTGCACTACCAGCCGCACGAGAACGACCTGCGCATCATGCACTTCGGCATGAAGCGGCTGCGCGACCTGGCCCGGAGCGTGGATGCGTTCGATGTGGCGGTGACGGACTACTTCGAGAACGGGGTCTATCGCACGCCGGCCTGGCACATGCTCGGCACCTGCCGCATGGGCGCCGACCCGGATACCAGCACCGTGGACCGATGGCACCAGGCCTGGGAGGTGCCAAACCTTTATATCTGCGATGGAAGCAGTTTCGCGACCGGTGGCGTCGTCAATCCGACCAGCACCGTCACCGCACTGGCGCTGCGGTGCGCCCGTCACATCGCGGCCGTATCAAGTAAGAATGGTGCCCTGCGGGCAGCCTAGCTGTTTGATTCCCGGGTGCAGTGGCACGTGTCATTCTCCAAAGCCGGCTTCAGCGCCGGCCTTTGGACTCGTCACAGTCCAGGGTGCCGCAGTCCTCTTCAATCCGTGCCAAAGTCGATCTTGTTGCATGGACCCGTCCGGTGATGCCTGGAACTGGCTCGGCGTCGGAAGCTCCACCCTGACCTGACCTCGGACGCCCACCTTGCCGTTCAAGCCGAACCAGCACCGCCGCCACCACATTCCCAAGCAGGGACACAAGGTCATGAACTCGCTGGGAGCGCTGCTCCGCAGCCGGCGCGCGTATGACGCCAGCTTGCGCCGGCGTGGCAGCCTGATGGTCTGGTTCACTCACGGATGAGGCCATCGAGGGTTGGCGGGCGGAGCTGCACACGACCTCGGCCGGGCAACCCTGGTATCCACCTCTGGCAATCCCGACCTCACTCACGCTCAGGGCCGTATTCCGCCAGGCGCGGCGCCAAGCCGACGGCCTGATCGGCTCCGTCATCGGCCTGCTCGGGCTCGGTCTGGCGATGCCTTCACTCGACCCTGTGCTGCCGGGCGGAGACGCTCGAGGTGCCACGGGAGTGTCCAAAAACCTGGGGCGTTGCGCCGCGAGCTGTATCGCCCGGTGGCAGAAGCGTCCTTCCAGCATTGCGGCCCTACCTGAGGCACATGATGGCATCGTCAAGCGGCAGCGGCGAACCCTGAACCGCGGCGCCTCGGCCTCGACCGTGCCGAACAGGGTCTGCAGCCGGCGCCTGCGCCCCTCTTGGAACGACCGCAGCATCCCGCACGCCGCACCCGGTGGTGGGCCGCATACTCAACCACCTGGCCGCACACCATGCTCTCCTGCAGCTTGGCCAAAAGCGCCTTGGTCCCGGCAAGCATGAGGCCGACGTCCGCGCGCGTGCGTCCGGCGTCAAGCCGTGGAACTCGGCCGGTGCAACGGCACGTGCTGCGCCGGATTGATGTAGCCGGCATAGAAGCGCTGCACATGGAGCGGCAGCGCCTTCGACAATCGGCGGTGCCGCACCCCGTCGCCGGACAGCGCCCGCCCGAGATCGAAGCAAGCCGCTGGCCAGGGCAACACCCGGAAACCGGTCCAATGGCACGCGGATTGCTTGGCATAAGCGGCATGGAGCCTGCACGCATGGAGCCAGTTGCACAGACTGCGACGCCGCTCGTCCGCCTGGACCGGGTCTGGAAATCGTTCGGCGGCACCGCCGTGCTGACCGACGTGTCGCTCGCCATTCCGCGGGGGCAGGTCGTGTGCATCATCGGTCCGTCAGGCGCGGGGAAGTCCACCCTGCTGCGCTGCGTGAACCACCTGGAGACCATTGACGGCGGCACTATCCTGTTCGAGGGCGTGCCGGTCTATCGCTACATGCGAGACGGCAAGAAGGTAACCGACCCCGACCGCCGCATCGAGCAGGTGCGCGCCCAGATCGGCATGGTGTTCCAGTCCTTCAACCTGTTCCCGCATCTGACGGCGCTCGGCAACATCATCGAGGCGCCCGTGCATGTCCGCGGCACGCCGCCCACGCAGGCGCGGGAACAGGCGCTGGCCCTGTTGCGCAAGGTCGGCCTCGAAGCCCGCGCCAACGCCTACCCGCACGAGCTTAGCGGGGGCCAGCAGCAGCGCGTGGCGATCGCGCGCGCCCTGGCGATGGAGCCGAAGCTGATGCTGTTCGACGAGGCCACCTCGGCGCTCGACCCGGAGCTGGTGGGCGACGTGCTGCGCGTCATGCGCCAGCTCGCGGCCGAGGGCATGACCATGCTGGTGGTCACCCACGAGATGGGCTTCGCCCGCGACGTGGCGGACCGGGTGGTGTTCATGGACCACGGCGCCATCGTCGAGGACGGGCCGCCCGACCGGCTGTTCACCGCGCCCCGCAGCCCGCGCACCCGGCAGTTCCTGCAATCGGTGCTGGGCCGCGGCGAAACCGAAGATCAACCCTCAGAGGAGTTCACAGCATGAGCGACGACATGCGGCTTGGCCGGCGTGGATTGATGCGTGCGGGCACCGTCGGCGGCACCGCCGCCCTGATGGGGGCCGTCGTGGGCGCCGACCCGGCACGGGCCGCCGATCAGCCCCCCGTGGACGCGAGCTTTGCCGACTTCGTCCTGCCGAAGATCAACGGCAACGACGACAGCCTGGTCAAGGTGCTGAAGAAGGGCAGCCTGGTGGCCGGGATGTCCTCGGACTGGCCGTACAGCTTCATCGACGAGAAGACCAAGGAGTGGCAGGGCCTCGACGCGGACATCATGCGAATGGTCGCCAAGATGCTGAAGATCCCGAAGGTCGATGTGCAGACGGTGACCTTCGACGGCCTGGTGCCGGGCACGCTGGCCGGGCGCTTCGACATGGTGGCGGACTCCATCCACTACACGAAGGCCCGGGCCAAGGTCGTCGCCTTCTGCTTCCCGACCTATTTCTACGCGGAGACCCTGGTCGTGGCGAAGGGCAACCCGCTGAAGCTGACCAAGCTCGCCGACCTGAAGGGCAAGCGGATCGGCACCCTGACCGGCACCAACTACATGGAATGGCTGGGCGAGGTGTCCGGCGTGACGCCCACGCCTTACAAGGATTGGGCGCAGATGCTGCCCGAGCTGGCGCTGGGCCGGCTCGACGTCGTGCTGTACGACCAGCCGGTGATGGCGGCGACCATCAAGGACCATCCGGAATGGAAGGTTGACATCGTCGAGGAGTACGAGCCGCGCACGCAGAAGAACCCGAACGGCTACAGCCGCTTCGTGTTCCGCCAGGGCGACATCCAGCTCGTCACCGCGGTCTCGGCCGCGATCGAGTGGATGCAGTTCAACGGCGAGATCCTGAAGATCCTGAACAAGTGGGGCCTCAGCGGCTACAATGCCTAGGGAAGCGGGCCCCGACGCGGCAGGCGCCCTCGCCGCATGATCTTCTCGCTCGACGACATCGTCACCTTCCTGCCGGCGCTGCTGCAAGGGGCGGTGATCACCATCACCGTCTCGCTGCTGGCCTTCGTGCTCGCCTGCGTGCTGGGGCTGGTGCTGGGCCTGATGCGGCTTGCGCGGCTGCTGCCGGTCCGCATGGTCGCCGCGGCGTATATCCAATTCATCCGGGGCACGCCGCTGCTGCTGCAGCTTTTCTTCATCTATTACGTGCTGCCCTATAGCGGGATCACCCTGTCGCCCTTCGCCTCCGGGGTGATCGGGCTGACCATCAACTACGCCGCCTACATGGCCGAGGTGTTCCGCTCCGGCATCCAGGCCATCGCCAAGGGGCAATGGGAGGCCGGGTTCGCCGTCGGCATGTCGCGCGGGCTGCTGATGCGGCGGATCGTGATGCCGCAGGCGCTGCGGATCATCATCCCCGCGCTCGGCAACTTCTTCGTCTCGATCTTCAAGGATTCCGCGCTGGTTTCGGTGCTGACGTTGCGCGACCTGATGTTCAGCGGCCAGTTGCTCGCCTCGGCCACCTTCAAGCATTTCGAGATCTTCACCATGGTGGCGGTGATCTACTTCCTGATCAGCTATCCCGCCGCGAAGCTGGTGGAGGCGATCGAGGCGCGGCTCGACATCACGAGGCGCCGCCCCGTCACCAAGGCCGCCCCAAGCCGGGTCGGCGTGAAAGGAGAGCCCGCATGGACACGGTAAGCTTCACCCAGATGAAGGACGGCTCGCGGGAGGACTACCTGCTGCTGCAAGAGGCTGAGCATGCCTATGTCGCCGGCAACGCCGATCGCATCCTGCGCGAACTGGCGAGCCAGGCGGACGACAAGATGGAAGGCTACCGGATCACCCGGCTGGACCATGCGCTGCAATCCGCGACCCGGGCGGAGCGCGAGGGCGCCGACGCCGACTGGATCGTCGCCGCCTTGCTGCACGACATCGGCGACGGGCTGGCGCCCCGCAACCACGACCGCTTCGCCGCCGAGGTGGTCCGCCCGTTCATCCGCGAGGAATGCACCTGGGTGGTCGAGCACCATGGCGCCTTCCAGATGGTATACTACGCCCACCATTATGGCTGGAACCAATACGAGCGCGAGCAGTATCGGGACCACCCGGGCTATCCAAGCTGCGTCGCCTTCTGCGAGCGCTGGGACCAGTCCAGCTTCGACCCCGACTATCCCACCGAGACGCTGGAGCACTTCGCGCCCATGCTGCGGTCCGTGTTCGCCCGCAAACCCTACGACCCCGCCGTGCTGCAGCCCGGCGTGCATCGCGGCCTGCCCGCTTGACTTGGAGGTGCCACACATGTCCGACAACCTGACCAAGCTGCCGATTTCGCGCAGCAACAGCGCCCGCCAGGCCCGCATTGACCTGGCAGCCTCCCTGCGCCTTGCCGTGCACAACGGCTTCCACGAGGGCATTGACAACCATTTCACCCTGACCACCCCCGGCGATCCCAGCCGCTTCCTGCTCAACCCCTATGGGCTGCATTGGTCCGAGGTGCGGGCCAGCGACCTGCTGGAGGTGGACCTCGACGGCACCGTGGTGGACGGCAGCGGCATCGCCGACCGCACCGCGGTCTGCATCCACGGCCCGATCCACAAGCGCGGCGTCGCCTGCGTGCTGCACACGCACATGCCCTATGCCACGGCACTGACCCAGCTTGAGGACATGACGCTGGAGATGGCCGGGCAGAACGCCTTGGGCTTCCATGGCAGGGTCGCCTACGATTATAGCTATGGCGGCCTGGCGCTGGACATGGCGGAGGGCGAGCGCATGGCCGACATCCTGGGCGACAAGATCGTCCTGATGCTGGCGAACCACGGCGTGATCGTCGCCGGCAGGTCGGTCGCCGACGCCTTCAACACGCTATATTTCCTGGAACGCGCCTGCCAGACGCAGATGTTGGCGATGGCGACCGGCAAGCCGCGCCGCATCGTTCCCTCCGACGTAGTCGAGAAGACCAGCGCCCAGTTCAGCAGCACCGGCCTGGCCCCGGGTCAGAACGCCTACGACTTCCACTTCAACGCCCTGAAGCGGATGCTGGACCGGCGCGAGCCCGACTACGCGGAGTGAGCGCCCGTATGAGACTGCGCTGCCGCGGGCCGGATGGCCGCCGCGGCAGCAGTCTTATCCATGCCAGCGGCCGCCGCTGACGTTCAGCACGGTCCCGCTCACCCAGTCGCCGCCTTGTCCCGCGAGATACAGGCAGGCGTGGGCCACCGGCTCCGGCCCGCCGAGGCCGAGCGGATACAGCCGGTCCTCCGTGGCGATCTCCTCCGCGGTCATCATCTCCCCGGTGTTGCCTGTGGGTCCCGGCGCCACGGTGTTCACCAGGATCCCGTGCGGTTCCAACTGCTTCGCCAGCCCGATCGCCAGGCCGTTGAGCCCGGCCTTGGCAGCGTTGTAGGCCACCGAGGTCGGCCCGCTCGCCCGCCGGCTCGCCACCGATCCGATGAAGATGATCCGCCCCATGCCGCGGCCGATCATGTGCGGGATCACCGCCTTCGCGCACCACCACGACCCCGACAAGTCCGCCTCGATCACCCGGCGCCAGTGCTGGTCGTCCAGTTCCCATGCACAGCCCGGCGGCGCGTCGATCCCGGCGCAACTGACCAGGATGTCTATCTGGCCGAGTCCTGCGGCCGCGGCTGCGGCCATGCGCCGGGCGGAGTCGGGATCGGTGATATCGACGCCGGCCGAAAGTGCCTGGTGGCCCTGCTGCTGCAGCGTGCGCGCGAGTTCGGCGGCGGCGTCGGCGCGGATGTCGGCGAGCATTACCGCCGCTCCGGCCGACGCGAACGCCCGCGCGATGCAGGCGCCGATGCCGCCGGCGGCGCCGGTTATGACGGCGGTTTTGGCTGCGAGGGGATCGGCCATGTTATACGCCCTTCGGTTTGCGCGTTGGGGATCGCTCGATGGAACCCGGCGGAATGGTTGCCGGTCGGCCGCGACGTTGCACCGCGCGAGGCGTGTGCTCCTTGCGGCAACGTTCGGCTGCGCTCCTGCGCGATCTGTGGTGAACACTTGATGCTGTCTTTGCCCCGCGCTCAAGGGAGCACGACGCCGGCCAGGCGCCCGTGACGGCCGTGCGCTGGGTGTGAATCGGCGTTGGGCTTCGGCCCTGATCAGGGCGGCAAGCTGTTAGAAGGGCCAGTTACCCCCTGGGTCCCGCGCCCGCACTGATGCACAGTCCGCGGCCTCGTCGAGCAGCCCGCGCCGTTTCTCCGGGCGGGCCTGCACGAGGGCGCCCACTCGGCCCCTGGCCCGCGGTGGCGAAGGAGCGCGCGCCGCCGGCGAGGCCGGCGAACAGCGCCTGCACGTCCTGCGCCCGGACCTCCCGGCCGTTCATCTG
>CAXTDP010000144.1:0-10141 GCA_964242295.1 uncultured Acetobacteraceae bacterium
CGCCTCGGCGAGCGCGACCGGCAGGCAGAGCAGCATCAGCACGCCGGACAGCAGGGCTGCGGCCTGGTTGTTGAACTCGCCGGTATACTGGTCGTAGATCGCCGTCGTGAACGTTTCGACCCGCAGGAAGGACAGCGCGCCAAACTCCGCTAGCATGTGCGCCGCGACCAAGAGGGCGCTGCCGCCCAGCGCCGGCATGATCTGCGGCAGCACCACCCGGGCGAACCCGCGCCACCGCCCCAGGCCGAGCGAGCGGGCCACGTCCTCGAAATTGGGGTCCAGGCTGCGCAGCGCCGCGCAGACCGGCAGATACATGAGGGGCACGCTGTAGAACGTCAGGATCAGGATTGCGCCCTGCATTTCCTGGAACCACGGGCCGAACGAGGACCAGGCGAAGCTGGACACGTAGGCCGGCATCGCCAATGGCAGCGCGGTCGCCAGCCGCCACCAGCGCCGGCCCGGCAGGGCGCAACGCTCCGTGCACCAAGCCGCCGCCACCGCGATCACCCCGGCGCAGAGGGTCACGGACCCTGCCAGGGTGAGCGTGTTGACGAGCAGGTTGAGGGTATAAGGCCGGACCAGGTCGTTCAGGATGCCGGACGGCCCGGCCTGGTAGGCGCGCAGGGCGACGTAGCCGACCGGTAGCAGCACCAGCCCGAGCGGGACCAGCCCGGCGAGCATCAGCCAGGCCGGCGGCAAGGCGAGCCGCCGGCCTTGGCGGGACTGGATCAGGCTCGGAGCAGCCATGCCTAGATCAGGCCAGCCTCCCGTTCCAGCGCGTAGGCGGCCGAGGCACTGCCCATGTCGGCCGGCGTAACCGGCGCCTGGAAGCCGGACAGGGGCGCCAGCGCGAACGGGGAGGTGACGCCGTCCAGCACCGGGTATTCCGCCGTCGTGGCCGCCATCGCCTCCTGGCCGGGCCGGCTTACCATGAAGGCCAGCAGGCGCTGCGCCTGCTCCTTGTTGCGGCTGGACTTCAGGATGCCGGCGGCCGAGACGTTGAAGATGTTGCCGGCATCGTCGCCGGGGAAGGAGTAGAGCGCCGAGTTCAGCCGGTCTGGTCCCCGCTCCTTGGCCAGCGAATACCAGTAGTAGTTGTTGGACAGTGCCATCGCGATCTCGCCGTTCTCGACGGCGGTGCTGGCGATCCGGTTGCCGTTGTAGGACCGGCCATATTCCTTCAGTCCCTTCAGCCAGGCCAGCGCCGCGTCGCGCCCCTTGATGTGGACGATGGCCATGACCTGTTCCTGGAACCCGTCCTGCTTGACGTAGCCGAACCGGCCTTTGAAGGCGGGCGTTGCGACGTCCATGATGGACCGCGGCAGGTCGGCCGGCGTCATCAGCTTCTTGTTGTAGGTGATCACCCGCGTCCGGACGTTCACGCCGATCCAGGTACCGTCCTTGGCGCAGTAGCGGGCCGGGATCGCCTCCAACGTGGCAGGGTCCACCTGGGCCAGCAGACCTTTTTCCTGCAGTGACCCGATCGGCGGACTTTGCTCGGAGAAGAACACGTCGGCAGGGGAATTGGCGCCCTCTTCCGTGAGCTGGCTGGCCAGCTCCGGGCTTTCCGCGTTGCGCATGGCAACCGGGATGCCGGTGGCCTTGGTGAAGGCGGCGACCAGCGCCTCCGAGGTTGCGCGGTGCTGGCCGTTGTAAAGCGTGAGTCCCTCGGCTGCCAGTACGCGGCGCGGCCATGCCGCAAGTACGCCAGCGGTCGCCATGCCGGCCGCGGCACGCATCAAGCCCCGTCGTTCCATGCCAGTCCACTCCTAACTGAAATTGAGAGGCGTTCTCACTAACGCAGGGCGAGGCGGATGCCTACCCCCTGTCCGTCACTGCGGGACAGGGTTGCGCGAGGCGGAACCCTGCGTGGTGCTGCGATGCCATTCGGGCCGCGACGGCCTTTGCGCCTGGCCAGGCTGGCATCCTGAGCGGGTCGGCCATGGGGATGCGGCCCAGACTCGCGATGGCGTGCAGGCGGAGCCATGGCGCAGTGAAGGAGGAGTGCCAGACTGATGCAAGATGCTATTGCGAGTCAGTCGCATTATCATTATTGGGGTAGAGACCTTGTGGAGAAGCACCGGATGTCCGAGCAGCATGACGAGCGCCTGAGCCTTCCCATCGAACAAGGCGTGCTGCTCTGGTGCATGCGCGCCTGGGTCCTGGAGATGCGCGACCCCTGCGAAGCGGAGGAGCGGATCAACGGCATGCTGGACCGCTTCGGCACGCCTGGAGCGGCACCCCACCTCAAGAGCTTCATGTCCGCGCTCAGCCGCAATGCGGCGCGCATGATCAACATCCAGTGCACCTGCTGCATGCGGATCATGGAGGACGAGCGTGCCATCTTGGACGTGCTGGCGCTGGCCCAGGCAGTCCAGCCGTTCGAGGCACTGCTGCTGCTGCGTGGCTTGGTGCTGCCCGAAGCCGCGCACTCGATGCTGCGCAGTGCCGAGAGGCTCGGCACCATCTTCGCCCAGGCTGGCCGGTTCCTGCCGGCGCCGGATGCAGAAATGCGCCAGTGCGCCGCGGCGGCCCCGACCGACGCTGCCGCAAGGCCGGCTGGCGCCATGCTTCATTGACGGCTTCGGCGGCCTTGCGCGGGTGGGCCTCATAGGCAGCGCCTGCCGCCTGTCTTGCAAAGCCGTCTTGCAAATAGCAGGCATCCTGCGGCCGCGTTATGTTTGTGGCGGGTCGGAGAAGTGCATCCGGTGGCATCGAACAGCAAGGGTTGCGGGCTAGGCTGAGCGCCCCGGACATCCAACGATGCCGGGTTGGCAGGCTCGTCTTAGCCTGCCAACCCGCCCGGCCACGCCACATCAATCTCATCCAGCGCCAGCCCGTGCATCACCGCGACGCGCAGCGCCGGCGCTGGGATGTTTGGCATCGGGAGCGCCGGCAGCACGTAGCCCCTTGCCGCTAGGGCCTTGGCCAGGGCGCGGATCGCTTCGGCTAGGCGGCCCCGCTGCTTCCGATTGAGCGCAATCCTGTAGAGATAGTTGTCGAGCAGCTTCTCGTCGTTCGCCTGCACGGCCGCGATCGCTCGGAGGAGGCGGCACTCATCCTTGGTCAGGGCTGACCTGCCCAGGCGCGAGATATGGGGTGCCCGTGAGCCTCGATCCGGCGACGCCGCGGCAAGAAAGGCCCGTAGCGCGTATCCAGCGCGCATCGTGTCGTCGCAAGGCGGCAAGGCCCCACTCCCGTCTTCGGGGCAGCACGTCGCCTGCTGCGCCAAGCGACGGAGCGTCTGCGCGGCCACCCAATGGCAAACACCGTGCGATACGGACCCGAGGCCAAGTCTCTCCGCGACGACCGCTATGCTGTTCACGCTTCACCTCGGATGAGCCTCTTGCCAACCTAAACCACGTCTAGTTTGAGAACCGTAGCCGCTCCTGGGTTTATGTGGACGGAGACGACTGCCGTCTCCCCAAACGCTCCGACTATAGGTCTCAAACTGGACGTGGTTTAGATGAGAGTGACTCTCATTCGCAAGAGGCAAATACAGGGTCGGCCATGGCCCGGCTCAATCGCACATGCAGCCGGGGGTCGGCCCGCGGTCGCCGCGTATCACGTGGTGGTCAATCCATTCCGCGATCAGCCGCCGAGCCTCCTCCAGTGATGCTTCTGGATGGTGGATGCGATAGAGCGTCGCGCAGCTATGGAACGCGTTCAGGTCGGCGACGCCGAGGCGGCGCAGGTCGCGATAGGCGCTCACCACGGCCCGCTCGCAGCGGCGGCCGATCTTGCTCTCGTCGGCGCGGCGCATCAGCGTGCCTCCGGGTCTGTGCTGCTTTCCACCCCGCCCGAAGCGGGCTGCGCGTCCAGGCGCTTCCCGAACACTTCCAGCCGGAGGGAGACGACGTGGAAGCCGAGCTGCTCGGCGAGTGCTCGGATCAACCGCTCGTGCTCCGAGTTCTTGAACTCGACCACCTTGCCCGTCTCGACGTCGATCAGGTGGTAGTGCGGCCCATGCTCGGTCGGCTCGTAGCGCGCCCGGCCGGTGCCGAAGTCTCGGCGCTGCAGGATGCCTTTCTCCTCGAACAGGCGCACCGTCCGGTATACCGTGGCGATGGAGATGCGCGGGTCCAGCAGCGATGCGCGGCGATAGAGCTCCTCCACGTTCGGATGGTCGCTGGCATCGGTCAGCACGCGCGCGATCGTGCGTCGCTGCCCGGTCATCTTCAGGCCACGTTCGATGCATAGCCGCTCGATCCCGCCCCCCGCTGCACCCGCAGTCGGGCCATCGGACGGCGACACCGGCTCCAAGCGTGGACTGCGGCCACGCGGGCGAGGCGCCCCGCGCGCGTTGTCTGCCTGTCGGGCGACCACCGCCGGCCGCCCGGCATCATCGTGCTGTCCCATGGTGCGCAACACAGTCCTCCAAGGTTTCGGCATCGGTGGACGCCATCCGGGCCATTCCCGGGGATCGCGCATCTAGCACGTCCCGCATCTTGCGGAGTGCGAAAACCAACATTGCAAATGACTCGCATTAGCGGTTAGATGGTTCCGAGACTGGTTGTGGAGCCGCCGATGACCAAATCGCGTGAATGCGACCTCCGCAGCCCGCGTGAGGAGTTCCTGGACCTGCCCATCGAGCACGGTGTCCTGCTGTGGTGCATGCGGATGCGGGTACTCGAATTGAAGCGCGGGCTAAGTGTGGTCGCCGAGGTCAACGGCGTACTCGACGCGCTCGGCATCGCGGCCGCGTGGCCCTTCGTCCGAGACTTCGTCAGTGCGCTGAGCGAGGGCTGCACGCGCTACATTGACGTGCAGTGCGTCTGCAAGGCAGGCATTGGCCCGGATGAGTATGCGCTGCTCGATGTGCTGTCGCTCGCGCAAGCGATACGCCCATTCGAGGCGAGGTTGGTGCTGCGTGGGTTCGTGACGCAGGCGGGTGCCGAGGCGGCGCTGGAGCATGCCGAGGGGATCGGGACCGTCCTTGCCCAGGCCGGCCGCTTCCTGCCCGAGCCGGAGGAGACGGCGGGAGATTTCGCGCTGACGCCTGCCGCGGCGCCCGCACGTTCCCGCTGCCAAACGCTGCATTGATGGCCACCCCGGCAAATCATAAAGCAACGGGCACAGCCCCGGGATGGCCAGGATGTCCGCTCCTGGGTGGCGCTGCACTCAAATTGATTGCGAGTCACTTGCAACTACGCAAACTCGGCACACGTCGCCATACGGGAAGTTGAACGCCCCTCCATAATCCTTCGTATCCATTCGTCACGTAGCTCGGGGTTTCGATGCTGATTCCATTTCTGATCATGCTGCGTGAGGGGATCGAGGCCGCCCTGATCGTCGGCATCGTCGCCTCCTACCTCGCGCAGACCGGGCGTGCCCGCATGCTGTCCCTCGTATGGGCCGGGGTCGGCCTGGCCAGTGTCCTGTGCCTGGCGCTGGGGGTGGGGATGGACCTTGCCAGCGCCGAGTTCCCGCAGGCCCAGCAGGAGTTCTTCGAGGGCGCCGTGGCCGTCATTGCCGCCGCCGTGCTGACGTCAATGGTGTTCTGGATGCACAAGGCCGCCCGTTCCATCAAGGGCCAACTGCACGACTCGGTGGACGCCGCGCTGCGGCCCGGCGGCTCCGGCTGGGCGCTGGTGGGCATGGTGTTCCTGGCCGTGGGGCGGGAGGGACTGGAATCGGTGTTCTTCCTGCTTGCCACATTCCAGCAGGGAGAAGGTTGGGCGCTGCCCGCCGGTGCGCTGCTGGGTCTGCTCTGCGCTGTCGGCGTGGGATACGCGATCTACCGCGGCGGCGTGCGGCTGAACCTGCGCCTGTTCTTCCGCTGGACGGGCGTGTTCATCATCTTCGTGGCCGCCGGGCTGCTGGCCTCGGGCCTGCGCGCGTTCCACGAGGCCGGGGTGTGGGACGGCCTGCAGGCCATCGCATTCGATCTCAGCGGCACCCTGCCCAACGACGGCGTTGCCGGCACCCTGCTGGCCGGGCTGTTGGGCTACAGCGATACGCCCACGGTCGGGGAGGTGCTGATCTACGCCGTCTACCTCATCCCTGCGCTGCTGCTGTTCGGCACCGGAATGCGTCGGCCGGCCGCAGCCAGACACGCCTGAACCTTTGAAAGCTTCAACAATGCCCAAACTGCACCTTATTCCTGTCTGGCTCGCTGCGGCGCTGCCGTTGACCGGACATGCCGCGGACAAGCCCCCCGGGCCGGTGGCCGTCACCGTCACCGACGCTGGCTGCGTCCCGGCCACCCTGGCCGCGCCTGCCGGCAGGATCACCTTCCGGACCAAGAACGAGAGCCACCGTGCGCTGGAATGGGAAATCCTGAAGGGCGTGAGCGTCGTGGCGGAGCGGGAGAACATCCTGCCCGGCTTCACCCAGCCGCTGACCGCGACGCTGGCGCCGGGCGATTACCAGATGACGTGCGGGCTGCTGAGCAACCCCAAGGGCGTCTTGAAGGTCTCCGGCGCCACCCAGGCGGCGTTCGCCACGCCCGCGGAACTGGTTGAGCCGATCGCGCAGTACAAGGCCTACGTGATCGCGGAAACGGATGCCCTGGTGACTGCGACCACCGCCTTTGCTGCCGCCATCAAGGCGGGCCGGCTGGAGGAGGCGCAGCGCTTGTATGCTCCTGCCCGGATTCATTACGAGCGGATCGAGCCGATTGCCGAGTTGTTCGACGACCTGGACAAGGCGATGGATGCCCGGGTGGACGATTTCGAGAAGAAGGAGGCCGACCCTGCTTGGACCGGCTTCCACCGCCTGGAAAAGGCGTTGTGGATCGACAAGACCACGGCGGGCATGGACGCGACTGCCGACAAGCTGGTCGCCGACGTGGCCGAGCTGCGCACGCGGCTGGACACGCTGGAACTCCCGCCCAAGGCCGTGGTGGGTGGGGCCGCGGAACTGATCGAGGAGGTTGCCTCCAAGAAGATCAGCGGCGAGGAGGACCGCTACAGCCGCACCGACCTGTGGGATTTCCAGGCCAACACCGATGGCGCACAGAAGATCTACGGCCTGCTGAAGGCCCTGGTGGCCGCGCAGGACCCGAAGTTGGTGGCCCGGGTGGACGCCAACTTCGCCCGGGTGGACGCGACCCTGGCGAAGTACAAGCAGGGCGACAGGTTCCAGAGCTACGACAAGCTGTCCGCCGCGGACAAGAACGCGCTGAAGCGGTCGATCACCGCATTGGCGGAGGACTTGTCCACCCTGCGCGGCAAGCTGGGCGTCGAATGAGCCCGGGCCGACGCGGCCTGCTGCTGGGGCTGGGCGCTGCAGGTGGTGCCGCCGCGGCACGGGCGGCCACGCTGCCGGACAACCGCCCGTTCCAGCCGGTGGAAGAGTCGGACGGCACGCAGGATCAGGTGCCGTTCTACGGTCTCCATCAGGCGGGGATCGCCACCCCGCAACCGGCTGCAGCCTTGCTGGCGGCGTTCGACGTGCTGGCCGATGACCGGGCAGAGCTTGCTGAGCTGTTCCGCCAGTTGACCGGGCGCTGCGCCTTTCTGACTAGCGGCGGCACCGTCCCCGAGCTGGACCCGAAGCTGCCGCCCATGGACTCCGGCGTGCTTGGCCCACGCGTGTTCCCGGACGCGCTGAGCGTGACGGTGGCGGTGGGGGCGTCGCTGTTCGACGACCGCTTCGGCCTTGGGACGGCTCGCCCGCGTGGGCTGGTCACGATGGAGGGTTTCCCCAACGATGCGCTGGATGGCGACCACTGCCACGGCGACCTGCTGCTGCAGTTCAACGCCAACACCGCCGAGACCAACATCCACGCGTTGCGCGACATCCTGAAGTCGCTGCCCGAGCACGTGGCGCTGCGCTGGAAGATGGAGGGCTTCCTGCCGCCGCATACCATCAAGAAGCAGGGGCGCGACACCGTCCGCAACCTGATGGGCTTCAAGGACGGCACCGCCAACCTGGACCCGCGCGACACCTCGGTGATGGACAACTTGGTCTGGACCCGTGCGGGAGCTGGCGAGCCGGGCTGGACCAGGGGCGGCAGCTACCAGGTGGTGCGGCTGATCCGTATGCTGGTGGAGCGCTGGGACCGCACCCCGTTGGGCGAGCAGCAAACGATCTTCGGCCGCAGCAAGGCAGGAGGCGCACCGCTTGGCATGGCCGGCGAGCACGATCTGCCCGACTATGCCGCCGACCCGGCCGGCAAGGGCATACCGCTGGACGCCCATATCCGTCTGGCCAATCCGCGCACGGCCGACACGCAGTCCAGCCTGATCCTACGCCGTGCTTACAATTACTCGCGTGGGCTGACCAAAGCCGGACAGTTGGATATGGGCCTGATCTTCGGCTGCTTTCAGGCCGACCTGGCCGCCGGGTTCCTGGCGGTGCAGGAGCGGCTGAACGGCGAGCCGCTGGAGGAGTATATCAAGCCCTTCGGCGGTGGTTATTTCTTCGCCCTGCCCGGCGTCGCAGGCCCGGGCGATTACCTTGGAAGCGGGATGATCTTGCAGAGCTAGGGGTGCAGGCACGATGGCCGTTGAAAGCGCCCTGTTGCCATTTGCGCCGGTAGAACCGTGGTTGTGCCTTATGCCGGCGCGAGACGAATGCTGCTGATCTACGTCGGCCTGGAGCAGAGGGGGCCGCACGCACCCCCTCCTTGTCCATGACTGTATCGGCTGGATCGAGGCGCTGACTTGGCTGCGTCAGCGATTCGGCGGCTGACCAAGCGGGGACGGTTGGCTAGCTCGCCGCTGCCAGCATGCCGGGCTGCGCGGAGGTGCCCGCCGCCGCCCTGCCCGGTTCGTAGTGGCCGCACCAGTCGGCGCCGGACACGACGGGCCAAAGGCCATGCACCTCGCTGCTGGGCTGCGATACCGGCGGGTTGTAGCGGCACAGGCCCAGGTCCTGGCCGCTGGCAGCGCTGGCTTGGGCGGCATGGTCGTCGAAAAAGGTGCAGCGGGTGCAGGCAGCGTCCTGGGCATGAAAGGTGTTGGCCATGGTTGTCCTCCTGTAGGGTGGGCGCCGGACGCCCAATCTGCCGTATAGATGCGACCGGAACACCACAGTCTCATAGCTTGCTGGCAAAAGCAACAGTATCGCCGATAGATTTCATGTATATGCGAAGCATTTGCATTCCAGATATTTTGTTCTTGCCCAGTATTAAGTTGCGAATGCTTCGCAGTCACGTCGCCGGAGCGGCGGCCCAGGCTGCCTGCCCGGCGCAGGCCCAGGCACGTCCAGGCGCCCTTGCAAATGCGATTGAGTTGCAATACCACCTGCCGGCCAATCACGATGAGCGAGGCGGAACACGGCATGACCCTTATTCCCAATGAGCCTGCGGTTGACGAGCGTGCGACGCTGCCCCCGGCCCAGGGTGTCCTGCTTTGGTCCATGCGCGCCTGGGTGCTCGGCCTCGCGCGGTCCATCGACATGGGCGCGCGCATCAGCGGCGCCTTTGCGGGAATGGACGCGGTGGACGCGGCGGCGGGGCTGAGCGGCTTCATGGCAGCGCTCGACGAGGGCGGCATCCGCACCATCGAGGTTGGGCGCATGTGCGATCCCAAGGTGTCTGCGGATGAGCGCCGCTTGCTGGGCGTCTTCCTGTCGGTGCAGGCCGGTCGGACCGCAGACGCGGCCGGGGTACTGCAGGGCATGGTCGCCGCCCGCGGCATTGCCGCCTTGCTCGACCGGGCGGAGGATGTCGCGTCGGCGCTGATGGACGCCGGGCATGTCCTGCCCGCAACTGTGCCGGCTGCGTCGCGCGCCGCTGTGGCCGCCGTGCCTCCTGCCGTCCTGCACTAGCCGGGCTGGTGCGGGCGCGCCGCCGCCTTGCCTTCGCTTGCGCTGCTGCCAGGCTTGGCCAGCGTCAGGATACCGTGCAGGCTTGCGCCAAGCGTTGCGAGCGGGAACCGCGCTCCTCGAACCTCGCGAGCCGCGCCATGTCCACCGCACCCTGGCCGCCGCACAGCATCAGTCACAGCGCGATGAACAAAAGCTCGTGGACGTCGGGCAGGCCGGCGTTGCCCGTCCGCAGGCCGTCCAACTTGTCCCAGCACGCGACGAACCGATAAGGCACCAACTCCGTGCGCGCCGTGTGCCCACCGAGATGAAATCCGGAAGTATCGCGCCCAACAAACCCCTGACACGCCAACAACACTCCAAATGCGATTGCCCTAGCAGCCTGTCGGAGTGAGGTTGCGAGCGTTTTTGCGCGCCTGGGCTCATC
>CAXTDP010000145.1:0-10118 GCA_964242295.1 uncultured Acetobacteraceae bacterium
CGGCGCGCTGGACATGATGGCCCGCAGGTTCGGCGACTGGAAGAAGCCGAAGCCCGTCCCGCAGACCGCCAGGCGCCAGCAGATGCCCACCGTGCCGGCGTCCGCCGGCAGCGCCGCCATCATCACCAGCCCGGCGCACAGCACCGCCAGCCCGGCGCCGCCCAGCAGGGCCGGCGGAAACCGGTCCGACAGCGGCCCCGCAATCGGCGCCATCAGCGCCGTCATCACCGGCCAAGGCGTCAGCAGCAGGCCCGTCTCCACCGCCGAATGCCCCAGGACCGTCTGGAACAGGAACGGCAGCGACACGTATGCCAACCCCTGCGCCGCAAACGAACACATCGAGGTCAGCGACGACAGCGCGAACATCGGGCGCCGATACAGGTCCAGCGGCAGCATCGGCGCCGACAGCCTGCGCTGCCGCCGCACCAGCGCCGCACCAGCTGCCACCGCGCCCGCCAGCACCAGCAGCACGACGAACCGCGACGCGCTATGCGCGATCTCCCCGATCCCGAACACCAGCAGCCCGAATGCGGCGGCATTGAGCACCCCGCTCGCCCAATCGAACCGCCGCGCCGCCCGCGGCGTCTCCGGCAGCACCCGCAGCGCAAGGACCACCGCCACCACGCCGAACGGCACATTGACCGCAAACAGCAGCGGCCACGCCGCAACCGACAGGATGCCGGCGGCCACCGTCGGCCCCAGCGCCGTCAGCACCGCGACGGTCATCGCATTGATGCCCAGCCCGCGCCCCAGCATCCGATGCGGGAAGATGAACCGCACCAGCGCCGTGTTCACGCTCATCATCCCGCTGGCCCCCAGGCCCTGCAGCACCCGCGCCGCGGTCAGCGTCGGCAGCGACCAGCTCAGCGCGCAGACCAGCGATGCCGCCGTGAACACCGCCAGCCCCACCGCATAAACCCGGCGGTAGCCGAGGATCTCCCCCAAGGCGCCAAACGGCAGCAGCGTCGCCACCAACGCAAGCTGGTAGGCGTTCACGACCCAGATGGACCCAGCAGGAGAGGCATGGACATCGGCCGCAATGCTGGGCAGCGCGGTGTTAGCGATGCTGGTGTCCAGCGAAGCCATGCCCACGCCGATCATCGTCGTCAGCACGGCCCAGATGCGGCTACCGGCTGGCAGGCCGTCGTGGGGGATGGATGTGCTCATGGGCGCCACCATCCGCGCCCTGTCCCACCGTGGCAACCGCGGACCTCCGTTCCGGACCCCCTGCCAAGGCCCGCCGCCGGAATGCACGATCCCCGGCGCCACCCGTGGTATCTTCGCACCGGCAACTGCCGGAACCGTGGGGGAGCGAGGGCGTGAGGAGACGGACCTGGTGCGCAATCGCCGTCGCGGCAGGCGTCGTGCTACCGGTCGCCGCCATCGGCATCGCCGCCGCCGTCCTCGACCCGAACGACTTCAAGCCAACCCTCATCGCCGCCGTCCAGGACAAGACCGGCCGCATCCTGAGCCTGAACGGCCCCATCCGCCTCAGCCGGTCGCTATGGCCGACCATCGAGGTCAACGGCGTCACCCTGGCCAACCTGCCCGGCGGCACCCGCCCCGACATGGCGCGCGCCGAGCGGATCGAGGCCCAGCTCTCGCTGCCCGCGCTCCTCCACCGCCGGATCGAGATTGCCAAGCTGACCCTGATCGGCCCCAACATCCTGTTCGAGCAGGTCGGCAACCAACCCAACTGGGTATTCGACCCGCCCAGCCGCCCAAGCGGTCCGCCATCATCCGCGCCCGGCACCCCCTTCGAGCTGCGCATCCGCACCGCCCGCGTGCAGGACGGCATGGTCACCTGGCGCCTTCCCGCGCGCACCAAGGTCCTCGGCATCCGCTCGCTCGACCTGCGCCACCCAGCCGACGAGGGTCCACTCGATACGGAGGCCGTGATGGTCTACGGCGACAACCAGCCCTTCAGCCTGCACGCCTCGGCAACCCCCACCGCCGGCATCGCCGGACCCTGGACCACCCGGCTGGACTTCGCCGCCTTCGACACCGCCGCCACCGCAGCCGGCACGATGGACGTGGCCGGCCACTACGACCTGCAGGTCGAGGCGCAGTCAGGCGCCCTGGACCATCTGAACGCCCTGCTGCCGGAGATGCAGTTGCCGCCGCTGCACCAGGCAGTTCTCTCGGCGCACATCCTCAACGGTCCGCAGCCCGGCGACCTCCCGGTGATCGGCCCGGCCCGCCTGCGCTTCGCCGACGCCGACCTCAGCCGCCGCCTTCCAGGGCTGAAGCTTGCCGCCACGTCGGTGTCCCTCGACCAACCCGGCGGCCCCGCGGCAACATCCAGCTCGGGATCATACCTTGGCCAGCCCTTCACGGCCACCGGCACCGTTGGAGTGCCCCTCCATCCCGACGCACGCGGCGCCCTGCCGTTGGAAATGAAAATCCAAGGCGCGCACCCCGGCGGCAAACCGGCGTCCGCCAGCCAGGGTTCTGCCAGCCTGGCCATCAAGGGCACCCTCGGGATCAACCATCTCGGCTTCGACGGCCTGGACGCCGCGGCCACGCTGCACACTCCCGCCTTGGCAGCCCTGCGCCCCGTGCTGACCCCGGCCCTGCCCGCCCTGACAGGGGTTGCCCTGGACGGGCACCTGACCGTCCCGGCCAACGCCGCATCAATCCGGCTCAAGGACGCGTCGCTGCGGTCGGACCAGGGCGACATCGCAGGTGAAGCCACCCTCGGCCTAGCCGCCGCCCGCTCGTTGCAGGCCCGGCTGCAGTCCGGCACGCTGGACCTCGACGCGACCCTGCAAGCGTTCGGGATCACGCCCGCCCTGCCCTCGGCGCCAGCCGGCAAGACCGGCCCCATGATCCCCGACGCCCCGCTGCCCCTGGCGATGCTGCACGGCCCCACGCTCGACATCGCCGCCAGCATCGGCACGCTGACCTTCCTGGACCAGGCCTGGCACGGGGTGGACGTGGCAGTACAACTCAAGGGTGGACGCCTGCATGCCGGCCCATTGAAGCTCGCAATGCCGGGCGGCCCTGCCGTGCTGACCCTGACCGCCGATGCGTCAGGCAGCGCCGTGCCGGTCAGCCTGGAACTCCACGCCCCGGCCCTCCCGCTCGCCTTGGTCGCCCGCCATGCCGGCCTGCCCGGTCCAGTGACCGGCGCCGCCCGCATCGAGGCGCAGTTGCACGCCACCGGCCGCAGCCTGCGCGCCCTGGCATCCACCCTGGACGGACCCGTCTCGGTCACCTCCACCGGCGGCCAGATGACCAATGCGGCGTTCCTGCAACTGACCGCCGCCGCCCTGGGCGCGCTCGGCATCCATGTCCCGGCGCAAGGCGAGACCGCGCTGCGCTGCCTCGGCGTGGCCGGCTCGTTCGACCACGGCGTGGCGCGGCTGCGGACGATTGCCTTGGAAACGACCTACCTGTCCCTGGCGGGGTCCGGCCAGGTTGACCTCGGACGGGAAACGCTGGCCCTGCGGCTGAACCCGCTGGCGCAGGTGTCAGGATCGGCCGTGTCGGTGCCGGTGGTGGTGGAGGGGCCGTTCAACGCCATCTCCGGGCGCCTCGACGCCGATGCGTTCGACAAGCTCGGCCTCCTGTTCAGCGCCTGGCTCGGCGGCGACCATCCCACGGTATGCGCCGACGCCGGACTGCTGCCGGGGCGCGGTTCGGGTCAGTAACGTCTTCATTGCAATGCCCGCTGGACCGTCAGGACGCCAGGCCGCATGCTGGACAGGTGGGCATCCGCGATCAGCGGCCCATATGTGCAGGCTCGCTATCCAAGCCCGCCGTACCCTAGGGTGCAAACGGCGGTGCGCCGTCGCCAGCCGGAGCCGCTAACCGGTTGTTTGCATTGGCCGGCAGATGCCGTATGAGGCTGGCCCTAACCCAGAAGGATCGCAGATGGCCCGCAAGCCGAAGTTCGCCCCCAGCATCGAGCCGGAGCTGCCCGTAAACGGGGTGCAGCCCAGTCCTGACGAAACCCCCACCCCGGCGCGTCGGGGCCGCAAGAAGAAGCTAGTCACCGCGGCCGAGCAGGCGCCGGCGGACGATGCCGCAGCCGAGGTCGCCCAGCCCCTTCCCATGACCGAACCCCCCGCACGCGGCCGGAAGTCGCCGGGCCGCCGCAAGGCCGCGCCGCCCTCCCTGCTGGACCAGGCGCTGGAGCAGCAGCCCGAGCCGGACATGGCCTCGTCCGACCCTGCAGCGGAGCCGGCATCAGCCGCTGACGACACCATGATCGCCGAAATGGCCTATCCGGTCAGCGCCGACGATACCAGCGCCGCCCCGGCAAGCGCCTCCGCGCCCCAGCCGCTCCCCCACGACGCACCGTCCGCAAAGCCCGCAGCCCAGTGGGACCGCGCCACCGACGCGGTGCAGTTCGACTGGCCTGAAATCGAGCGCACGGCGTCGCAGGACGGCCCCAACCAGGTCATGGCCAAGCTGCTGGTCGCCGCCCGTGCGGAGGGCGCCAACTCGCGCTGGCCGCTGTAGCGGTCCCACGCCCCTGGCGAGCCATCAAGCCCTGCCAGGGGCAGCGACCAGCCATATCCGAGTAGCGCTCCGCTCCAACCCTCCGGCACCCGCATCGTCATTGCGGGCCAGGCGCCACGCCGCGACCCGACAACCAAAAATATGGCGCCAGCCGCCCAGGCCCGCCGCGTCAAGGCGCCCCTCGCAACCACGCGGAGGCACAAGCGGAGGGTGCCGACACCACCCGCTCCCACCCTTGCCGTCATGGCGAGGCGCAAGGCGCCGCGGCCATCCAGGGCCTGCAAGCGCCGTTCCGCCCCCGAGCGCGCCGCACCGCAGGCGGCCCGCAACGATGCCGCATCTGCGTATGGGCCAGGACGGACTGCGGTTGGCATGAGCTGGAGCCTGGGAAGATTTTAGAAGCCGCCTCTCCCAAATGGGAGGCGCGCCGGGGTGTGCCGCCCGTCCAGCATGTCTGGATAGTTTGGTGATCCCTGGAAGGACAGAAATCAATGCGTTCAGACTCCACCCCCGCGATCACCGGCATTTTGCTGGCGGCGCTCGCGTCACCGGCGGCTGCGGCCGTCTTCACTTTCGCACCGGGGGCGGCCCTTCCCTCGCTCGGGGGCAGCACCTTCAGCGCCGACACGATCCACTACAGCAATTCGGTGTTCTCGATTGTCCAAGCCGATGCGACGTTCGTCTCCCATCGCATTCTGGACATCACCGGTTTCACGCTCAACGGCGCCACGGTGAACCCGGCTGGGTTCGGAAGTCTATATGGCCTCTACATAGATGACACGGACATCGGCAACAGCACGCCCACCTCCCTGGGCTTCTCAGGCGGCAGCATCCGGATCTATGCCGATCCCGGAAACAACAACGGTGCAGTGGCCGTCGGCACCAGCGGCATTGGATTCACCAACGGAGGACCAAGCGGAACGGCGGACGACATACTGCTCGCGACCGGCGCCGAGCAGACAGGCACGGCTGCTTTCAATCCAGCGACCGGCGTCCGGACGACGTATTTCACCGACAGCTACGCCGCACTCCCGGATCAAACCGGCTTCTTTGCCGCGCCCGGGACCTCAGGGCTTATCGCCTTTGTAAACACCACAGGACCCGGCTTGCTGATCAACACACCCGGTCCGAATGGAACGACAATCCAGACGATCACAGGTGCCACTGGCATCGCTCAGGCCGTTCCGGAACCGGTGTCAACCGTCCTGCTCGGAACCGGCCTGTTGGGCCTTCGAGTTCTCCGGCGTCAACGCTGTTGACCCGTTGCTGCCCAACACGGCTTTCAGGGTGACCGGCCGCGACGACCGCCACCTATCGTCCGGCAGGCCATTTTCCCACGCTTGAAACGAGCCATGCCAGTTCCGCCTGGCGATTGGTCTGGGTTTTCTCAAAAACCCGCTTGAGGTGCGACCGCACGGTTCCCTGGCCGATGCCAAGCGCCGCCGCGACGGCGGCCACGCCCTTGCCGCGGGCGGTATGGGAGGCCACGGCCGCCTCGGTGGCCGTCAGGCCATATCGCTCGCGCAAGAGTGCGACGGCAGCATCGGTCTCGATCTCGGGATCGTGGACGAGGAGCAGAATCAGCATCGGCGGCCGCAGGTCGGTCATGCGGGCCACGCCTCCCAAGCACACCGGCTCCAGGCGCAACGGCGCCCGGCCATCGGGGCGTTCGATGGTGAGCACGGCAGGCACCTCGCCGCGAGCAACCGAACCAACCAGGCGATGGATCATGCGGGTCTGGTCGGCGCGCGTGGCGGCCAGGACACCCTGGTCCATACGCAGCGCACCACTTCGGGCCAGCACCGTCCGGGCCGTCTCGTTGGCGAAAACGACGCGGCCGTCCGCGCCAATGCCGAACACGCCACGGCGCATGCGGTCCAGGGCCTCCATCAGCCCCGAATTCGCCTGGCGGGCTTCCTCAAACCTCTCGTAAGTCGCCACGGCACGACGCAAGTGCGGCGCCATCCGCCGCGCCAGCCGGAGTTCGGCCGCCCCGAATTCCCGGGCGCAGCGTGGTCTCGTGACACTCAATCCGACGAGCGCGTGCCCGTCATTCTCCAGACGCACGTGCAGATGCTGATCGAAGCCGTTCGGTCGCGCCCAATCATGGTAGAACTCCGAGCGCTCGAACTCGGGCCTCGGCATGATCATCTGGTCGGTCAGGACCAAACCCGCCGGGGTCGCGGTCGTCCGTAACGCAAGCGGATGGATGCCGGCGTAATGACGGAAGTAATCCGAAAACGTCGAATCATCGCCGTCAATGTAGAACCCCCAGCCGCCGCCTTGCCACAAGTCCTTGTGGATGCCAGCGCTGGGCACGCCGAGCAGCCGCGAGATCGCGTGGAGAACCGTCTCCCACGAGATCAAGCCAAGTGAAGCGGCTTGCATGTCGTCGAGCAGCGCATCGAATGCGCCCGAGTCCGCCATCGGCTCCCATCCTTCGAGCGCTGCTGAAAGGCCCGCCCACGGATGCTAATCGTAATTTTACGGCCACGGAAGGTTTCTTCGATGATCTTCCCAGCACGAGAGCGTTCAAGCGGTCCCCAAGGCTGGAAGAGGAGCCTCTTGGTTCACCCTGGCTGGGAGTGTCCAATCCCCATCGAGTCATCCAGGCAGGATGCCAGTGCAGCATTGTAGCTGGCGCCGGCGGTGACACGGCCGGACCAGGGCGGCCGGGCGGCCGGGCGGCATCGGCCTGCCCGGCACGGCGACCTCAGGCGCAGGCAATCAATGTCTTAAGGAGGACTGCGGACATGTGGTGTCGTCGTGCGTCCGCCATTGCTCAATCAGCACCTTGGCTTCTGCCAGCGCGTCGCATCCCCCCGACCCCAAGCCCCACGTCCCGCCCACGCCTCATGCCGCCCCGCCGAACTGCACGTCGTGCAGCCGGCGGTAATGCCCATCCCGAGCCATCAGCGCCGCATGCGACCCTTGCTCGACAACGCCCGCAGGCGACAGCACCACGATCCGGTCCGCCCCCCGCACCGTCGCCAGCCTGTGCGCGATCACCAGGGTGGTCCGCCCCTCCGCCAACTCCGCCAGCGACCGCTGAATCAAGAGCTCCGTTTCGCTGTCCAGCGCCGACGTCGCCTCATCCAAAATCAGGATCGGCGGGTTCTTCAGAAAAATCCGCGCAATGGCGATGCGCTGCTTCTGCCCGCCCGACAGCTTGGCGCCGCGCTCCCCCACCTCGGTGTCCAGCCCCTGCGGCAGCGACGCCACCAGCTCCGCCAGCCGGGCGCGGCTGATCGCATCCCGCACGTCCGCCTCCGGCGCCCCTAGCCGCCCATACGCCACGTTGTCCCGGATTGACCCGGCAAACAGGAACACGTCCTGCTCGACGATCCCGATCTGCCGCCGCAGGCTGGTGCGCGTCATCGCCCGCACATCCATCCCGTCAATGGTGATCCGCCCCCCATCCACGTCATAGAACCGCGGCAGCAGCGAGCACAGCGTCGTCTTCCCCGCCCCCGACGGCCCCACAACCGCCACCGTCTCACCCGCACGCAGCGCCAAATCCAGCCCGCGCAGCACCGGCCGCCCCGGCTCATAGCCGAACACCACCCGCTCGAACCGAATATCCCCCCGCAGCGGCAGCGCCTCCACCGCATCCGGCGCGTCCTGCACATCCGGCTGCAACGCCAGCAGCTCGCGATACCGCCGGAACCCCGCGAGCCCGCGCGGATACGTCTCGATCATCGTGCCGATCTTATCCAACGGACGATAGAACACCCCGACCAGCAGCAGGAACGCCACGAAGTCACCGATGCTCAGCCCGCCGCGCACGATCATCACCGTCCCCGCCAGCATGACGACGATCTGCACCAGCCGCATCCCAAGGTAGTTCAACGTCAAGCTGGTCGCCATCAGCGCATAGGCCCCGGTCTTCTCCCGCCGGTAGGCCGCGTTCTCCACCGCGAACAGCGCCCGCTCATGCGCCTCGTTGGCGAACGCCTGCACCACCCGCACGCCGCCCACGTTCTCCTCGATGCGGGCATTGAACCGAGCCACCTGCCGGAACTGCGCCCGCCAGCTCCGGTCCATCCGTGCCCCGTAATGCAGCGTCAGCCAGGTCGCGGCCGGCACCACGGCCGCGGCAACCATCGCCAGCGGCCAACTCACCCCCAGCATCAGCGCAAACGCCCCCAGGAACGTCAGCAGCGCCACTAGCAGGTCTTCCGGCCCGTGATGCGCCACCTCGCCGATATCGGCCAAGTCGGTCGTCACCCGCCCAACCAGGTGCCCGGTCTTCTGCCCGTCATAGAACCGCATCGAAAGCGCATGCAGGTGGTCGAACGCCCTACGGCGCATCTCCGTCTCGATGCCGATCCCCAGCACGTGCCCCCAGTAGTTCACCACCGCCAGCAGACCGGCATTCGCCAGATACAGCGCCAGCAGCGCCCCCACCGCCAGCAGGATCGGCCCCATCGCCCCCTGCGGCAGCAGCCGGTCAATGAACGCCCGCACCGCCATTGGAAACCCCAGCTCCAGCAGTCCCGACAGGGCCGAGCAGCCGAACACGATCAGCAGCAGCCGCCGGTGCGGGCGGTAATAGGAACGGAACTCACGCCACACAGGTCAGGCCCTCGGACAATGGGAAATCGCCGCCCCCGGCCGGTGCCCGGACGGATGCCGCCCCCTTCTACGCGATCTCCGCCTGCAGACCAGAGCGGCCAGCCGGCATTGTGCATCCCACCCACACCCCGCCGCCCATAAGGTGCTCCGGCAGCAACGGACATCGTTGACGAATTCACAAGCTCCGCGTTGGCCCCATCTGCGGCGGCGCGCAACGATATACGGCCCGACGCGCATCAAGGGCAGTTTCCGGCGCACATTCAGCGAAACGGACGCGAGACCACGTGGGCCGGCGCAGAATCGGCTGGAACGTCCAACCCTGCGCCAGAAGGCAATCAATAGCACTCGACCCGCCGCAAGACCTCGGTTCAGGCGCCCGCCTTGCGCCATCCAACCGCCAGCGCACCGGCGCCGATCAGCAACGTGCCGCCGGTCCGGTTGACGATCCGCTGCACGCGCGGCTGCCGCAGCCGCTCCCTGGCGGCGGAGGCCAGCATCGCATAGGCCGCCGTGTTGAGGATCGCGAGCGTCACGAAGGTAGCTTCCAGCACGGCGACCTGCGGCAGGAACGGCGCGGAGGCCACGAGGAACTGCGGCACGAAGGCGACGAAGAACACGATCCCTTTCGGGTTCAGGGCCGTAACGGCATAGGCATGGGCGAACATGCGCGACAGGCGAGCGGGCGGCGCGTCCGCAGCGGCGGCTTCGGCCACGGGCGCGCGCCACAGCTTCACCCCAAGATAAACGAGATAAGCGCCGCCAATCCATCGCAGTGCGGTAAACACCATGGCCGAAGCCGCCAGCACGGCCCCAAGGCCAAGCATGGAGGCCGTCATGGAGGTCAGGTCGCCGAGCGCCACGCCGGCAACGATGGCCGCCGCCGGCCGCCGGCCATGGCCGAGCGCGTAGGAGATGACGAGCAGCACCGTTGGCCCGGGAATGGCGAGCAGGATGGCGGATGCGGCAACGAAGGCCAACCAATGATCAACAGGCATGAGCGCGCTCCTTGTGGAAACCAGGAGCCATCCACGGCAGGAGCAGAACCGCAAGTGCTGCTTTCTTTCCACCCCTCCCCG